>JAPYPM010000148.1 GCA_029937635.1 Nitrospinaceae bacterium | reverse complement strand
AAGATGAGCACATGGCAATTTCTACTTGGTATTACACCATTTTAGAGCCGCCTTTACCTGATTCTTTATACTATATGCCTCCAATTATGGCCATTATATTTGTGGGTCTTCAGGGATGGCTGGTATGGATGACCAAGCGCACTCGAAAGATGTACGCAGATGGAAAAGTAAAACAGGATGAACTTCCCTTCTAAAGGGATGCAATTATAAAAAGAGAAAAGCCCACCGAAAGGCGGGCTTTTTTTTGTCTTTTTTTATGGAATAGAAATACTAATAAAGAATGATGCTACTAGTATTTTTTGATTGAAAAAAAATATTGTCTCAGCAGGATAAATGGAATCTTTAAGCAGACGCGTTCTCAGTTGTCTCGATCTCCATATTCCCTTCAATGATTTCCATGAGGGATAAAGTTAAAAATGTTTTTGGAGAGGTGTATACATCGGGGTCAACATCTATAACTGGAGGAGCTCCCTTTTCTAATTGATGAATTCTTTGCGAAATCAGAATACATAGAAGGTAACGGCTCTTCACTACTTCCATTGCTTGTTGCACCAACTCTAAAGTATCTTTTACTGGCAATGCCATCTATATTCTCCAAGTTTGTAAATTTTAAAACTACGAAATGTGTAACTTGTTATTCTAATAATTCTTTATCGTCCTGTCAATCACTCTGTGAAATATTTGGATTATTTTAAAAGGATTCTTAGTTTGTTATTTCTTCCGATACGCGGATGACTCGTTCAACTTGCGATTCTGATATTTCGCGATGCAATACAGCTCGGAATATCCCAGGTTGGATTGCGAGTATTTTTATTCCTTGATCCTCTAGTTTTTTAAGAAATATATCGGCATCAACTTTGGGATGCTTTATTCTAAAAAAAATGATGTTGGTTTTAATTAATTTAGGATCAAGATCAATCCCTTTTAGACTGGCTAGTCCTTTGGCCAAGACTTGCGCGTTGGAATGATCTTTTTTCAACGTTTTCACTAGGTCATTTAAAGCAATTATGCCGGCAGCGGCCAAGTGGCCCGATTGGCGCATACCCCCCCCTACCATTTTTCTCAACTTTCTAGCCTTATTAATAAATTCTTTGTTTCCACATACAAGTGATCCTACAGGTGCTGAGAGTCCTTTAGAAAGACAAAACATAACGGAATCAGCATCTGTTACTAAATCCTTAACATTCACCTCCAAAGCTACAGCTGCATTAAAAATGCGCGCTCCATCGACATGTACTTTTAGATTGTATCTTTTTGCTAAGGCGCTTGCTTTTTGCATGTACTCTGGTTGAATAGGAGAACCCATACAGTAGTTGTGCGTATTTTCCAGAGCTAACAGGCGTGTAGGTGGGTAATGTAAGTCACTTGCCCGTATTTTTTTTTCAACGGTTTCTAAATCTAGAGTACCATCGGGTTGATTTAAAACTGTATGCGGATGAATTCCACCGAGCGCAGCTATACCAGCAACCTCGTTAAGGAAAATGTGGCTCTGGTCTCCAAGAATTACCTCATCACCTCGATTACAGTGAGATAGCATACTTATCAAGTTTCCCATTGTCCCACTTGGAACGAAAACAGCGGCCTCTTTTCCCATGTGATCCGCGGCAGATTTTTCAAGACGATTGACGGTTGGATCTTCGCTGAAAACATCATCCCCGACTTCTGCTTCGGCCATCGCTTTACGCATGTCTTCTGTGGGCTGGGTCAACGTATCACTTCTTAGGTCAATAGTATTCAATGGTTGAGTATTTATGATGTTTGATTTGATTTATTTTCAAGCCTGGAGCGTTTTATTCGATAATATACAATCGATGACAAAAATATAGGGGCTACACATCCTAAAAGAAGAATTTTTCGGATATCATCATCATTAAAGTTTAACTGGACCATGACCTGGTATTCCTGTTGGATTATGGCAATGAGGAGCACAGTATTTAATAAAGCGTATCCGACCCGTTTAGACCCTTTGCCACCGTTGTTAACGATGGTAAAGGCAATAAAGCGTAATCCTAGAAATAAGATCCCATTCAGGAACATCAGGTAAACGATAGCATTTTGTTCCAGTGTCAACACGGCTATATCTTTTATAGGTACTCGAGAGAAGTATTGTATCGTATTATTGGTTCAGTAAACTCATATTTAATAAAATTGTATTAGAGGTAAAATTATTGTTAGGGGGCCCAATATTAAATTGAATATTAGAGAACAAGTTCTATTCTACTATGATAGTAGAGCTATAAGTACGTCCTTTTGAGATAAATTGATTTTTAGCTTTAGGGTAAGTCCTTTAAACAACTAATTATTTTTTAAAAAAAATATCTTTTGCCATATAATCTAAAAATATAATGTCAAGATAACTTTGATCACCAATTATTTATGATTTGTTAGGATTTTAGCTTAACTTTACGAATTGATACCCAATTTCATGAGGAAAAATGAAGGAAAGGCTGCACTTGTCCGAAAAGAAATAGGAGCAGGTATTTGAAAATCATGATCTTATTGTCAAAATAGTGGCATTGTTGCCATAATCAAACTTTTTTAAAATGATTGCCTTTATGAGGTTTTTGTTTTAAGTATATAAAAAACAATGACTTATAGTTTTATTGTTTCGTTGGGGATGTGTTGGCACACTCTTTGCTTTGTTTTGAATGGTAAGTCATAAAAATCATACTCTTGAGTCATTTTTTTTGGATTGATTAGTTTGTGGCTATTTTTATTTGGTAAAACCTAGTTTGTTCTCCTTTTTTAGGAGGGAAACTATTTTCAGACGAGGACTTTAAAATTAGTAAAATAAAATTTATATTAATAACTGCATAGTGAAGGTTACTTTATTCATTGTTTTAATAAAAATAAAGTTTGCGTTAGGAGAAGAGTAAATGGCTGAAGAAGCTGAGGGAGAAGAGGGCGAGGAAGGAGGAGGAGAAGAGAAAAAAGGGCTACCAATTAAGCTTATTTTGATCGTTGTGGGTGTCTTGGCATTAGCAGGTGGTGGGTATTTTGCCTACACAAATTTTTTTCAGGAAAAGCCGGTTGAAGAACTTAAGAAAGAAGAAGGTACGGATGGTGAGAAGGCAGAAGAGTTACCTCCGGGTCTAGGGGTGATGTTTACTATGGATCCATTCGTTGTCAATCTTGCTGGTAGTGAGGGCAAAAGGTTTTTGAAAGTAACCGCAACTTTGGAGTTGAGCTCGCCTGAGGTTAATCCTGAGTTTGAGGAAAATCTACAAAAAATCACAGACTCCATTCTTGTTTTATTGAGTAGCAAGAGTTTTGAGGATGTTTATTCGGTTCAAGGGAAGTTTAAATTAAAAGATGAAATTACTACTCGGGTCAATCGGTTTTTAGTGGTGGGCCATGTGAAGGATGCATATTTTACTGAGTTTATAGTTCAGTAATACTTCGTGAAATCATTGTTGGTTGATACTTTATAATCGGTTGGAATAATTTTTAATTTTTTAATCAACTTAGGAAAGTCAAATGGGTCAAGTTTTATCAGAAGGAGAGGTCGACGCGTTATTAAAAGGCGTTGGCGAAGGAGAAGTCGAGACTGAAACAGATCAAGCGGATAATGAAACAGGTGTAACTACATATGATCTGACAAGTCAGGAAAAAATTATTGCAGGCCGACTTCCCACTCTGGATATTATCAATCAGATGTTTTCTCGATTATTTCGCCAAACATTTTCTGGTATGTTACGAAAAGCCGTGGAGGTGAACGCTGTATCGACTGATACAGTTAAATTTGGTGAATTCCTTCGTTCTCTGCCTGTCCCAGCTAGCCTTCATATTTTTAGGATGGAACCATTGCGTGGCCACGGACTGATGATTGTAGAAAGTAAATTAGTATCCGCTATTGTGGATACTTTTTTCGGTGGGACTAATGAAAAGGAATCGACCATCGCAGACCGAGATTTCAGTGCTATTGAGATAAGAATGACTAAAAATGTGGTTCTTGGGGCACTGGAAGATTTTGAAAAGGCATGGAAACCGGTTTTTGAGGTAAATACAAATTATGTGCGATCTGAAATAAATCCTCAATTTGCAGCAATTGTTCCTCCAACAGATATCGTTCTGGTCATTGTTTTTGAAATTGATCTTGAGTTCACTTCGGGTTCGGTCACCATAAGTATTCCATACTCAACGATTGAGCCGATTATGCCGAAACTGAAAGCGAACTTTCAAGCGGAAACGCAGGAAGTTGACCGTGTCTGGATTCAACGTGTGCGCGAAGAGATGTTGACGACAGAAGTGGAGGTAATTGCTCAATTAGGTAAGGCAGAAATTACTTCGGAACAATTGGTTCAATTGAAGGTAGGGGATACCATTATGCTTGGGAATGACGTTACAGACCCCCTAGAGGTTACGGTGCAAGGAATGCCTAAAGTTAAAGGGTTTCCTGGTGTTTCCAGAGGGCTCAAAGCTATCCAAGTAACAGAAATCATAGAAAGGGAAGGGTAAACCTATGGCAGAAGATATAAAACAAGAAGACGAACCATTAAAAGAGGAAGATGCCGGTGGAACCGCCGTCAAAGAGGAAGGTGAGGCCACTGGCGAGAATAAAGCAAGTAATCTTGACCTTATTCTTGATATTCCTCTATCTGTAACCGTTGAGTTGGGTCGTAGTAAAATGTTAATTAACGATTTGCTTCAATTGGGACAAGGTTCAGTTATCGAATTGACCAAGCTCGTCGGTGATCCTCTTGAAATTTTAGTGAATGATAAACTTGTCGCACGTGGAGAAGTTGTGGTTGTAAACGAAAAGTTTGGTGTACGTCTCACGGATATAGTGGATCCCATGGAAAGAGTAAAATCACTTTCAACAACTTGACGCATCGCGGGCTTGTTTCATTTCATCTGGTGAATTAATTCTGCAATCAGCCTGCTTGAACCCACAGTTAGATTTTTACCATTTAGTTTGTTTAGGGAAAAGCGTTCTTTTTCTTTTCATGTTCGTGTTTATTTTTACAAAGGTTAGTTGATTTAAGGTGCTTTTTTTTATTGAGCATTTAAGTATGCTAATTACTCCTACTTGCTTGCAAGTTCTTAAAGTTCATCATTGAAAAAAAATATTATTGTTCAGCTTATAACTTTCATTCCTTTTTTACATGGCATCTGAGTCACCAGTTATATAGCGTGAATGTGGTATCTCTGCGGTTTCTTTATCTGCTATCAATAGATACGGATTGGTCTCGAGAAATTTTTCTATATTACGGATAAGAATTTTTGAGTCATCCATGATTTTTTTAGAGTCTACCTCACCAATTTTTTTGAATAATTCTACCAGACGATTAACAAACGATTGTGACTCCGTAATTACTTTAGTTACTTGATTAAACTCCAGCTTACGGTTTAGGTTGCTTTCTGCGAATCTGGCGTATGCGATGAGTTTTTCGGCCTCCTCTTCAAAATGTCCTAAATTTATAAGATATTGCATGACTACCTTATCTCCTTCTGCTTTCAGTCGGGGGACAAGTATCTGCGCAATCTCTTCTAAAGGGACTCCATTTTGGGTCGTGCATAGGTAATTCAAGCGGACCATCAGGACAGTGATTTTGGAGTCCAGCTTGAGAGTATAGGTAGCGTGATTTTTTACTTTGTAGTTTTGGTCGAATTTCCCCCAAATACCGCCTTGTCCCTTGATTTCTTCAATCTTGCTTTCCAAGGGATGTAGTAACAAACCGCAAGCCGGGGCTTCAACTGCACCCACTTCTACCCGTAAAATTAAAATGATAAATATTAACTGTATGAAATTAATAAAAGGATTGAGAGGTTTCATTAGATTGACCCTATTTATAATTGATTTTAATTATAGTTGTTTTCTGAAAACTTTTCTTCTGTATTTTACTCTTTTTTTTATATTAATACTTTTTCAAAGTAGGGTGTGAAATGCTAGCCTAAGGGGCTATCAATAGCCCCGAAGACTCTTGCAAATTTTCTTGAACGTATCGCCCCCAGCTTTATGAGCAAGGTGCAGATG
>JAPYPM010000147.1 GCA_029937635.1 Nitrospinaceae bacterium | reverse complement strand
ATTGGAGATGTTGTTGACAAGGTGTGCTTCGTCGTTGATGATATGATCGATACCGCTGGAACTCTTGTGGAAGGTACAGCTGCTTTGTTAGAAGCGGGGGCGCGTGAAGTACATGCTTGTTGCTCACATGCTGTTTTGTCTGGACCAGCGATAGATCGTATTTCTAAATCAGAAATTAAGTCTATCGTGGCAACCAACACGATTCCAGTTCGTGATGCCATGAGAAATCATCCAAAGATTAAAATTTTATCCGTAGCGCCTTTGCTGGGTGAGGCCATTTTGCGGATCAATCAAGAAACCTCAGTAAGTTCATTATTTGATTTATAAGGAGTAGATAAAAATGTCTGAAGTGTTGAGCGGTAAAATAAGAGAAAAAACCGGTAAGGTCGCCACTAAAGAGGTGCGAAAAAACGGAGAAATACCGGCTGTTTTATATGGGTTGAAAGATAATCTCTCCTTTTCTGTTTCCCCTAGCAATCTTAAAGATATTTTAACAGCCAAGGGGCAGAACGCTTTGATTGACCTCAAATTGGAAGGGGATAAGCAGCGTAAAGTTATCTTAAAGGAATTTCAAAGTCATCCACTGAGAGAGCTTTGGGTTCATGTGGATTTTTTAGAAGTAGACATTTCCAAGACAGTTAAAGTTAGCGTTGATGTGCATTTGATTGGAAAATCCGCTGGAGAAAAAATGGGAGGTTTGGTTAATCAGGTTCTTAAATCGATCCATGTAGAATGTTTGCCTGCAGATATTCCGCAGTTTGTCGACTTGGATGTGACGAATGTTGAGCTTGATCAGGTATTACACGTTTCAGATCTCAGCCTTTCTGATAAGGTGAAAATTTTACATCGATCCAATGAGGCAATTGTTACCGTACACCTTGAAAAGGTTAAAGAAGAAAAAACTGAAGAGGCGGTTATTGCAGAGGATGAAACGACAGCTGCAGAGGATACCTCAACTACCAAGGAAGATTCGACCAAAAAAGATTCGACCAAAAAAGAGTCCTGACCATATCCAATGTGTACTTAATTATTGGACTAGGTAATCCTGGTCCGCGTTATGAACTAACGCGACATAATATAGGTTTTCTTGTTGCCGATAGTTTGGCTGAGAAACAACGGATTGCACTTTCCCAAGGAAAATATAAAGCCGTCTATGGCGAAGGGAAAATAGAGGGTTGTGATGTCATCATTGCAAAACCTATGACCTACATGAATAATAGTGGGCAATCGGTAAAATTGATTCTTTCCGCGTTAAAGATTTTTCCTACACAGGTTCTCGTTATTCATGATGATATAGATTTGCCGCTTGGGAAAATCAAAGTAAAAGCTAAGGGCAGTGATGCTGGACAATTAGGAGTACGTTCAATTACCGAGAAAGTTGGGACAGATCACTATTGTCGTATTCGAGTCGGAGTGGGTCGTCCCGACGATCAAGGGGATATAGTTGATTACGTATTGACCCCATTCCCCGAGGCGGAAACCCAGTTATTAAATGAGGTTATTGAAAAAGCGGTAATTAAAGTTGAAGAAACGTTGATAGAAATGGATAAAAGTAATAATAAAAAGGGGGATAGGGGAGAATGTTAAAGGAGTATAAAGGAGAGCTGTTGTTTCTTGTTATTGCTATGGGCGCTTATCTTTTTATGGCTACATTAAACATATCACATAATTATTCATATTTTGCGGTGGTGTTCGGAATTTTTGGTTTAATTGTGACTTGGAAACTTTACGAAAAAGTTGATGAGCAACCAGATGGTAATGAGAAAATGAGGGAAATTGCAGAGTCCATTCATGATGGTGCAATGATTTTTCTGTCCCGGGAATATAAAATCCTTGGTTATTTTGTTGCAGGAGTTTTCATTCTTCTTATGATCGTTATTTCATCTCAAAAAGGATTTTGGATAGGTTTGTGGACATCAGTATCTTATGTCGTAGGTGCTAGTTGTTCCATGCTTGCTGGGTACTTTGGAATGAATGCAGCAACTTCTGCAAATGTGCGCACTGCTCAAGCAGCTTGTGATGGCGGGAAGGCTAAAGCACTTAACATCGCTTTTAATGGTGGAGCGATTATGGGGTTGAGTGTAGCTAGTTTAGGCTTGGTAGGGGTTGGTGGACTTTTTCTTTTATTTGGTAAGAGTGAATCGATAAGTGTTATTACCGGATTTGTTATGGGAACAAGTTCGGTCGCTCTCTTCGCTCGTTTAGGAGGTGGAATCTATACAAAAATAGCAGGTGTTGAGTCGGATCTTGTGGGTAAGGATGAAGAAGAAATTTCTGAGGACGATCCAAGAAACCCGGGAGTTATTGCGGATAACGTAAGCGATTGTGTTGGAGACACTGCTGATCTGGGAGCAGATATATTTGAGTCTTACTGTGGTTCGATGATCGCTGCTATTGCCATCGGTGCCAGTATGTCAGCTATGAAGTTTGAGTATATGGCTCTTCCACTAATCGTTGCTATGGTGGGCCTTATTGCATCGATAATAGGTATTCGGACAATTGATGTTCTAGAGGGTCAGGATCCATCAGCCGCCCTTCGTAATTGCACATTTGTTAGTGCGGGAGCGATGTTATTCGTATCATTTTTTGTGATCAAAGTAATGGGTTTATCGTCAGGTGTTTTTATTGCTTTAGCTGCGGGTTGTTTTGCTGGTATAGCGATCGGGTTTGTTACCGAGTATTACACGGCAGGCGCTCCTGTTATGAAAATTGTTGAAGCGAACAGTACTGGTGGAGCAACTGTTATGATTACAGGACTTGCCGTTGCAATGGAGAGCTGTGCCATACCGGTAATCATTATAACGATTGCGATATACCTGGGTTCAGAATTTGCTGGCCTTTATGGTGTTGCCTTGGCTGCAGTCGGAATGTTAGCTACTGTTGGTATTACCATGTCAGTTAATGCATATGGACCAATTGCTGATAACGCGGACGGTATCTCTGAGATGGCCCGTCTGGGTCAAGAAACGCGGGAAATTACTGCTGGATTGGATGCAGCTGGGAATACCACCGCAGCTATTAGTAAGGGATTTGCTATCGGTTCCGCAGCCCTAACCGCATTGGCACTATTCTCAGCATTTACTCAGGCAGCTAAAATTGAGTCCATTGATATTACTCAGCATAAAGTTGTTATAGGAGTATTCATTGGAGGAGTCATTCCATTTTTTGTTGCGGCGTTTACTATGACACCAGTAGGTAAAGGTGCTATGGATATGGTAAATGAAATTCGACGACAGTTTAAAGAGAGCCCTGACCTAATGGAGGGTACTAGCAAACCAGATAGCGCTAAGTGTATTGACATCAGCACTCAGTCAGCTCTAAGGGAGATAATCTTTCCCGGTGTTGCTATTGTCATGCCCATATTGGTAGGACTCATGCTAGGAGCTGAGGCTTTAGGTGCGATGCTTATGGGCGCTACTTTGGTAGGTGTTTTATTAGCATTTTTTATGTCTAACGGTGGTGGTGCTTGGGATAATGCCAAAAAATACGTCGAAGCCGGAAACTTAGGTGGTAAAGGATCCGATGCTTATCATGCAAAGGTTGTTGGTGATACAGTCGGTGACCCGCTTAAAAATACTTCTGGACCAGCAATGAATATTCTGATTAAACTGATGTCTATTGTAGCTTTGGTACTCGCACCGATATTTATCTAACTGTTTTAATTTTTTTTAAGTGGGCCTTAGTGTCCTTTACCCATTTTTTTAATATGGTCCAACCATTGCTTAGGTTTGGAATCCACAATTTTCTGAATGCAGCACCTCTTCTTTCACCTTTAAAGGAAGAGGGTTCGAATATGGGATTTCAAGTTTTTACTGACTCACCTGCTTCTCTCGCAGATCGTTTAAAGTCGAATGACTTAGACTTAGCCATGATTCCTTCGGTTGAGTATTTTAAATCGGCCGACACCTACCGACTAGTTCCTAGTTTGTGTATTGCCTCAAGAGGAAAAGTGGGGACAGTATTATTTTTAACAAAAAAACCTATTAACGAAATTAGCTCTATTGCAGTAGATAATCGTTCTCGCACCTCGGTGGCTCTTCTTAAAATACTATTTTCATTCAGTTCGGATCTTACCATTCATTCTTTTCCTCCAGATCTAGAATCAATGTTGGTTGATCATTCAGCGGCACTAATAATAGGAGACGCAGCTTTTAAATTAAGCGACCTCGACTCAAGCATAACTGTTTATGACCTTAGTGAGGAATGGTTTCGACAGACAGGTAAAACCTTCGTTCATGCAGTACTAGCAGTAAGAAAGAATATTTTACTGACACAATCGCAAAAAAAATTTATACAACGGGTCAAAGCAGAAGGGCGTGGGAGAATTAAGGAAGTTGTTCGAGGCTATGAAATGCTTTCTAATGTGGACACCAAGGTTCTAGAAGACTATTTAGAAAAAAAAATAAGATATGATTTTGATGCGTCAGAAGATGGTTTGGTTCATTTCAGAAATCTGTGTTATCAACATGGAGTGATTTTAAAAAAATATTCTATCGAGTTTATTTGAATAATACTTTAAAGAAAGAGTAATTTAAATTTTCCTCCTAAGGATTGAACTTTTTTTTAAGTTAATGGGAGGCGAGTATTTGAAAAGCTGATTGGAGGTAAACTATTCTGCTAGTTACTTTTTCTATATGCTGCAACTAATACTCGAAAGCGAGCCCACCCTTTTTCAATCAGCCCAATAAAATTTTTTCCAGTGGTCTCGACAAAGTTAAGGTAGGTTTTTACTTCTTCACTTCGTTCTAGAGGAGGTTTATTTTGAAGATGGCTTTGTTGATTTAGCAATGCGGCGGTAGGCAAAGA
Source organism: Nitrospinaceae bacterium (assembly GCA_029937635.1). Classification (GTDB taxonomy): domain Bacteria; phylum Nitrospinota; class Nitrospinia; order Nitrospinales; family VA-1; genus Nitromaritima. Next base: position 1,179 of record JAPYPM010000147.1, on the reverse strand, counting down.
AACTGTTGATAAAATATTCGTTTTAGACGTAGTTTCTTTTTTCTTTTGTGGAGTTATTTTTTTAGACGGTTCTTCTAGAAAACTACCACTGATATGTGGCTTTTTGATTCGAAGCCTTTGAGGGGGGGTGTGTTTTTGTTTAAGATCTGACTTAAGGGACAGTATTTCATTGCGTAGCAGATTAATGGTTTTGTCCTTTTCAGTGATTATTTCATCAAAAACGTTTGCCCTTTTGGATTGTTTGACTATTTTCTCTGGTAAATTAACAGATGTTTTTTTAGGCAGTTTATCAGGAGAGATTTCTCCTTTAATTTTCTCGGCAACTTTTTGTGACTTAACTGGAGTTTTTTTAAAATCGTTATCAGGAAGGTTGTTACTTTGTGGCGCTAGGGAAAATGATTTTCTTAAACCCTCGGACAAGCTTTTGGGAATACCACTATCTTTTTTATAACCATAAAAATAGAAACCCGCGCCTAATGCCATCAATAGAAACAGTAATAGGACCGAACTTTTTTTTCTAGGGCTTTTTTTTTCTAGGCTAGAATATTTATTTATCGAGTCTTCTTTATCAGGTTCTATTATTTGTTCTGATTCAAGGTTGTCTTTTTCATCGGAGGGAGAATTGAACTGTTTGGAGTTTTCTTCAGAGCTTGATTGGAGGTCTGAATTGTCTTGGTTTTCGTTCATAGTTGAGACAATTTAGTACCAGCAAAGATATATTATCAATGAATAATTTTATTGATGGAGTATTCCACGATATCTTCAACACCAGTTGCTTTAAGGGCAGGGGCTATCTCACGCACTAAACGTTCTTCCAAAATCACATTGAGGTCCATCCAATTAGAATCGGTCAACTCGGCAATGGTGGGTTTTTTCCCTTCCGGAAGAATTTTCATGACTTCATCAAGCTTGTTTTTGGGCACGTTCATCATAAGCCCAACTTGTCCATTAGCGGCCATTGCGCTTTGAAGCATAAGCACAAGCCTTTCAACTTTTTGTTTTTTCCAGGGGTTGTCATAAGCCTCTTTATTCATAACAAATTTTGTGTTTGATTCCATGAGGGTTTCGATAATTCGTAAATTGTTAGCTCTAAGAGAACTACCAGTTTCTGTGATTTCGACGATAGCATCCACAAGTTTTGGTGGCTTGACTTCGGTGGCCCCCCAAGAAAATTCAACG
>JAPYPM010000146.1 GCA_029937635.1 Nitrospinaceae bacterium | reverse complement strand
TTGATGAATAATCAAAAAGGTATCCATCGTAGCGAGCTTCGCCTTCCCTGAAACGCCTTAGGAGTTTTCCCTCGGGCGTTTTTAAAGTGGATAGAATGAATTCCACTGCTTTTTCCGCTTTAGCTATTCTATTAAGATCTTCCAAGACACGACCTGTTTTGGCCATAGCTGAAATCATTAGCCCGTTCCATGAAGTTAGAATTTTATCATCTAATAAGGGGCGGATGCGTTTGTTTCGCTCTTGAATAAGTTTTTTTCGAGCAGAACTTAATTCGTTAATGACCGTATCTTCAGCTAGTCCTAGTTTTTTTGCTAGATCTTGATACGTATTAGTTTGGTTAAGAATGTTTTTATTTTCAAAGTTCCCCTCTTTGGTGATATTGAAAAATGGAACAACAATAGAAGATGCCTGTCGCCCTAATATCGACTCTATTTCTTCCTTTGACCAGACGTAGAATTTTCCTTCCACGCCTTCGCTATCAGCATCTTCAGCACTGAAAAAAGCTCCTTCCTTCGAGGTCATATCTTGATCAATGTAATAGAGAACATCATTGGCGTAATCAGAGAACTCCTGGTGTCCTGTTACTTGAAATGTCTCGATAAGTGCTGTGACAAATAATGAATTATCGTAAAGCATTTTTTCAAAGTGTGGTATCAGCCATCGGTAGTCGGTGCTATAGCGGGAAAGTCCTCCTCCGATTTGATCGTAGATACCCCCCCACTTCATAGCTCGCAAAGTACTTTTGGTCATTTCCAGGCTTGAAGTGGTTCCTGTACGGTGATGGTGGCGCAATAACAATGACAAACCCATTGAGGCTGGGAACTTGTTTTGCGGCTGAAACCGAAATCCGTGGTTCAAATTATCGTAATGGCTTTCATAAAGTTTAGCAGCTTTATCTTCACCATCGAAGTCAAGTGATTCGGTTGTCTCTAAAGTTGGCTTGCGTTCCGAGCTTTCGCGAATTGCCATTGCGAGGGCCTCGCTTTGTTTTTTTACTTTTTCGGGTTCATTAATCCAAGTTTTAGTTAGGAATATCAAAACGTCAGTGAAAGACGGTATGTTGAAACGTTTTTCAGGAGGAAAGTAGGTGCCAGAATAAAAGGGAACTCCTTCTGGAGTTATGAATACATTGAGAGGCCAGCCACCCTGTTGCCCCATAGCTTGGATTGCCTTCATATAGATGCTATCAATGTCAGGTCTTTCCTCTCGATCAATCTTGATACTGATAAAATTGGCGTTAAGAAGTTTTGCCAAATCGGGGTCCTCAAACGACTCTCGCTCCATAACATGGCACCAGTGACAAGTCGCATAACCGATGCTTACAAGAAGAGGGAAGTTCTTTTTTTGAGCTATCTTAAAGGGTTCTTCCCCCCAGGGAAACCAGTTGACAGGATTGTGAGCATGCTGAAGAAGGTAAGGACTTTTTTCGTGGATTAACTGGTTGGTGTGGGATTTGTTCACAATATTCCTTCGAGTTGTTCGAAAAAGTCAGGAAAAGATTTTTCGACGCAGCTTGGATTTTTAATGCGAATTCCGGGGACCTTGAGTCCGACCAAAGCGAGACTCATAGCCATACGATGGTCATTATAGGTTTCAAAATCATTTGGGATGTAGGTTCCAGGGCGAATTTTTAAATAATCTTCCCCTGACTCAACGCCAGCTCCTAACCGAGAAAGCTCAGTTTCAAGTGCTTCTATTCGATCAGTTTCCTTAATTCTTAAATTGCCTATGCCAGAGATACAGGTTTCACCTTCTGCAAATAGAGCTGTTACAGCAAGGGTTTGTACTACGTCGGGCATGCTGTTCATGTTTATATTAATCCCACTCAAAGGATTTCCTTGTATAAAAATTTTTTCAGAAGACCGCTCAACCTTGCAGCCCATTCTCTCTAGAACATTGAGAAATCCGGCATCTCCTTGCACACTTTTAGAATTAAGGCCAATTAAAGTAACTTCTCCTTGGGTAATAGCTGCTGCAGCAAGAAAGTAGGATGCGCTCGACCAGTCCGCTTCTATCCTGTAGTCCATCGCATGGTAGCTTTGATCTGCTGAAATATGGAACCGGGTGTGATTTTCACACTCAACAGTTACCCCAAAAGTTTTCATGATGTCGATGGTTATGTCTAGATAGGGTTTGGAAGTAAGTTCACCAATAATATTGATAGTGGTTCCATTTTTAAAATAAGGTGCAGAAAGTAGGATAGACGTCAAGTATTGGCTGCTATTGTTTCCTGCAAGATTAATTTCTCCTCCTAAAATGCCACCACCTATGATTTCTAAAGGGGGGCAGCCATTATTTTTTAACGAGCGAGTTGTTACTCCTATTTGATTGAGTGCTTCCAGTAAATCTGAAATAGGTCGCTCTAGCATGCGTTTGTCCCCTGTAAGCTGAGTTTTTCCTGGAGAGAGAGCTGCGAAAGTTGTTAGAAATCGCATGGTAGTTCCTGCAAGGCCGATAGAGATTTCCTTGCGTGGACATTTTAAATCCCCGCCAGTTCCTGAAACCACGAAGGTAGAATCTTCTTTTTTTACAGAAATACCAAATTGTTCCAAAGCCAGGCGCATATATTTTGTGTCGTCACTAAACAGGGGATTGCGTAAAGTTGAAATACCCTTAGCAAGCGCTGCAACCAAAAGTGCTCGATTGGTGTAACTTTTTGAGGCGGGACATTCCACTGTCGCTGTTATTTTTTCTGCAGGGGTAATTTCTTTCAAAAAACAGTCTCCACGATTTAAAGTTGAACTATAGCATAATCATGAAACTTCAAAGACTTTTGAAAGTGTATGATTTAGCGGTATAGGACTGGCTTGTTTCGATAGATGGGTTTTGCTATCATTCAAAGGACTTTTCCATCAAATGTAAGTCTTTAAAGCTTTTAATATTCACGGTTTACCCAGTCTTTGTTATGGGTGGTAACTCATTTAAAAATCAGAAACAAACTCTTTGGAAACGCCTATGTCAATGGTGGCATAACAAAGAAGAGGCGGAACAAAAGCGCCTCAAATCTTTTATTCCACTTACTCTATATACCATTGCAGTTATTTATGGAGTAATCTATCTTTCTATTCTCAATACGGTTAATCGAGGTAAGGGGATGGATGCCATTAAAACTTGGTACGGTGGTGATAGATCGCAGATAGTTAAAGTACTTAAGGAAGAGGAAGAGTATTTAGGAAATAGTTTTAAAAAAATGATTCGAAAAAGAGTGTCTGGAGGGCGCTAACTCAAGTTTATAAATAGCGTAATTAATTTACGGGTGAAGTAGAGTAACCATTTTTTGGTGGTTTTTGGTTGTGTGTCAGATAAGAGAGTATAACTTTTTTATTGGTTTGCAAAAATTTAAAGTTCTTAAAGAATATTGTTTAAAGTTAAAATAATTATCAGTCATTTACCGGTGTCATGTTAATGAAACGTTTAGTTTATACATTTAATATGTTTTATCTTTTGGGACTTTCTTTATGGGTTGGAGGGATGTTCTTGCTTGGAATTTTGGTAGAAATTATTGTGCGGATCAAGCTTAAAGAACAGCCATTACTGGCAAGTAAGTTGATGAACAGCATCATGGATGTGTTCAACATTGAAATTATTTATATTTGTATCGGTTTCATGGTTTCGGCCGAAATAATTAAGCGATTAGTTGGGGAATTTAGCAAACTTGAATTTAAACAAGTCGGCGTTACGAAACGCAGGTTCGTTAAGGAATGGATCCTTGGCGTTATGATTGTACTGGCAATTTACATGGGAAGTTTTCTTCGACCTGAAATGCACGAAGTGGACGAGTTAAAAAAAGCCAACCCGACGGATCAGAAGTTGCAGATACGTTTTGATCGTTTTCATTCTAAATTTATCAATATTTATTCAGTTAATATGATCCTAGGGTTATCGCTTCTCTACATTCATGGCAAGGAGATGACTCGGTTTCGAAAAAATCCTAATGAAACTGATGAGTGAAACTAATGAGTGAAAATTTTTTCACCAGAAGTTAACTTTTAAGTCTAAACCCATGTCTGTTCGTTTATTATTTTTTTTGCGAGTTTGTTTTTTTTGTTTGGTTTGTTTTTTCTCTACGACCTCAGTAGTGTTTGCGATACATACCGGAGAAAAACATAAAGAAGAGTTACCTAATAATCTGCAGCAAGTGCCAGTTGGACCTCCCCCTGTTAAACCAGATAATTCAAGTATGACCCGTATTCCGGTTGGGACCTTTAAAATGGGTTCAAGTTTTGTGGAAAATAAAAGGCATCTGAAACAGTGTCGCAAGTATGACAAGTCCTGCGAGCTATGGTGGTTTCGTGATGAGTACCCGGACAAACTTATTTTTCTTGATAGTTATTGGATCGATATTTTTGAAGTAACAAATGAAAAATATCTTGATTTTGTTTTAGCAACTGGGCATCGTTTCGCCTTAGATGAAACTTGCGAGACAGATCAATGTCGCGAAGGTAATTTGTGGAAGGGAGCGTCGTTTCCTTCCAGAATTAAACGTCAACCTGTAACGCAGGTGAGTTGGTTTGATGCGGATGCTTATTGTAGGTGGCGGGGGAAACGGCTTCCCTCAGAAGCAGAATGGGAAAAGGCAGCTCGAGGCCCAAGCGGTAACTTATACCCTTGGGGGCCCAGACCGCCTAAAAAAAGAGCTTCTTATGGAAGGAAATGGCGTGGTATTTTCACCATGACAGATGTGGGGGCTTATTCTCAAGGAGTATCCTTATACGGTGTGCATGATATGGCGGGAAATGTTTGGGAGTGGGTCGATGATTGGTACGACTTAAAGTATTACAATTGGAGACGTAAGAAAAATCCAAGAGGCCCAGTAGAAGGCGAGTTTAAATCGGTACGGGGTGGTTCTTGGGTTAATTATCCTGATACTCTGCGTAGTTCCTTTAGACGATGGAGTCAACCTGAAGTAAGATTTAATGATACTGGATTCCGATGTGCCAAAGATAGCAACCTATGAAACCAAAAAGAGCAGATGAACTAACCAAACAAGAAAGAGAAAATCTATCTTCATATGTTTCAGATGTTGATGCTGATGTGTTTGTGATCAGCAATCTTAATCCAGAGGTGGTCGGCGCTGCTCTTGCGCGTTACAGCCGAGCACCAACTGGACTTAAGGAGACCGTGGTACGTGAGTTTCTTAATCAGGACGGAACGCCTAATGAGGTTAAGGGGAGTGAACTCATTGACCGGGTAGTTAATAAGTATGGAGATGAGTCTGTTGCAGAACTTGCGGTCGCTCCTCTTTGTATTGAAAATGTTTCCAATTTAATGACTAAGATTATTGAGGATTGTAGAATTGGCGGTTCGCCGATTGAAGAGTCTACGCGTTACGTTTTATATGATGTGAAACGTGACGAACAATGGAGGTATGTTCGTCCCGAATCTATTATGAAATCTGGATTAGCTCAAACATATGTTCAGACGATGGATTTTTTGTTTGAAACATATGCTGGGCTGGTCGAACCGATGCAGAATTTTTTTCGTAAAAAACTCCCAGCGTCAGCATTTAAGATCGAAGTTGAACGCGATAATAATGTTGTGCTTGTTGGAGCCGATGCATTAGAAAATGACAATGAACAAAGGGCGCACCGCTTGGCTTATGGTTTCACTATGCGAAGCGCAGCATGTGACATTATTCGTTGTATTCTACCTGCTTCGACCAAAGCTAATATGGGACTTGTTGGTAATGGTAGATTTTTTAGTGGGCTAATTACTAAGCTTCTATCTCAAGAGCTTGATGAAGGTTGGTTGCTTGCAAAGAATATTCGAAAAGCCTTAGAGACGCAGATACCGACCTTTATTAGGCGAGCATCAAAAAATGACTATCTTGCCGATAACCAAATCGCTATAAGAGAGTTTTCCATAGATTTGTTCAAAGATATTCCTATTCAAACGGTTCCAGAGGTTGTGCTAATTGAGGATCGAGTCGAAGATTATACAATTAACCTCTTAGCAAATATTATTTTTCCATATGTGCAACATTCGACTATGCAAAT
>JAPYPM010000145.1 GCA_029937635.1 Nitrospinaceae bacterium | reverse complement strand
CAGTACTACCGTGACTCAATGTTGCGCCATGTTTTCCCGATTCAATTCCAAGTCCGGCTGCCTCAACTCCAATAAGCTTTACTTTCTCATCCCGAGTAAAAGGATAAAAAAGTCCCATTGCATTACTACCGCCGCCCACACAGGCGACGCAAACATCAGGTAAGCGTTTTTCGATTTCCATAATTTGCTCACCCACCTCATCCCCTATAATTCGCTGAAAGTTACGGACAATCATAGGATAAGGATGAGGACCAACTACCGAACCAATAATATAATGAGTAGTTTCTACAGAAGTAATCCATTCGCGAATAGCTTCACTAGTAGCATCTTTTAAAGTACGAGTTCCTGCTTTAACGGGGATGACTCGAGCCCCTAAGAGTTTCATACGAAAAACATTGAGGGATTGTCGTTTTATATCCTCCTCCCCCATAAAAACATCGCACTTCAATCCAAAAAGAGCTGCTGCAGTTGCTGTGGCGACTCCGTGCTGTCCTGCTCCTGTTTCCGCAATAACACGTTTTTTGCCCATTCGAAGAGTCAAAAGAGCACTTCCAATAGTGTTATTAATCTTATGAGCCCCTGTATGATTTAAGTCTTCACGCTTAAGATAAATCTTTGCTCCACCTAGATATTTAGTAAGTCGTTCCGCAAAAAAAAGCGGGGTTGGGCGCCCAACATATTCTTTTAAATAATATTTTAAGTCACTTTGAAACTTTGGATCCTCGCGAACTTCCTTGTAAAGACGCTCTAGTGATTCCAATGCGGGCATCAATGTCTCAATTACATATTTACCACCGAATGGTCCAAAATGGCCCTGCGCATCAGGAAACTCTATACTGTTTACTTTATTATCCATCTGACTTATCTATCTAGATGTAGTCCATTAATCAAAAGATTAATGAAAAAATATTTTTCTATAAAAACATTCTAATTAATTGAATGTATAAACCTAATTAACGAAATTTACGAACAGATTTGATAAACTCATCAACCTTAATCAAATCCTTTATACCTGGAGACTTCTCAACACCTGAGCAAACATCCACTCCATAAGGCTTCACTCTATGAATGGCCGTATAAACATTATAAGGGTTAAGTCCACCGGCAAGTATTACTGGCCCCTGTTTTTTTGCTCTTAGAGCAAGGTTCCAATCAAAGATTTCCCCAGTGCCCCCCTTACTTTCATCGCTATAGGAATCAAGCAAAAACCCACTGACATCATAATTGGACATCCCTTTAAATGAATCAGCACCCTGAACTCTAAGTGCTTTGATCACGCGTCTCTTGATTCGACGACAAAATGCTGGAGACTCCTCTCCATGAAGCTGAACAGCGGTCAATCTGCACTGTTCTGCGATACGATTGACTTTATCAGAGGTTTCGTCGACAAAAACTCCCACAGCTTCAATAAAAGGTGGTAACTGGGAAATAATATCTTTAACTTCACTCTGTGATATGAAACGCGGACTCTTCTTATAAAAAATAAAACCAACCGCATCAGCCCCACTCTCAACTGCAATTCGAGCATCTTTGAGGCTGGTCGTGCCGCATATTTTAACCTTAATTCTTGGTTGAAATTTTTCTATCACCTGTAAACTCTCTTAGTTTGACTCCAATGTTTTCGGCGGTCATCAAACTTTCTCCAATTAAAAAAGAGTGCGCCCCTAGCTTTTCAAATTCTTCTATTTCATTCCTAGAATGAATACCACTCTCGCATACCATCAATTTATCTGGGACTTGAAGGGCGATTGGAATTAGTCGTCTAGCAATCTCCAAATCTGTTTTTCCACTAGTCAAATCTCTATTATTAATACCAAGAATAGAAGCTCCAACTTCAAAGGCTTTTTCCATATCATTTTCATTGTGTGTTTCAACGAGTGCAGGAAGTCCTAATTCTTTACCAAGAGAAAGAAGGTCGGCCAAATGATTTTTATCTAACCAAGTAGCTATAAGAAGAAATAAATCGGCACCAAAAGCTCTTGCTTCATAAATCTGATACTCGTCAAAAATAAAATCTTTCCGTAAAAGGGGAATATCAACACACTCCCTCGCCTTTTCTAAAGTCAATAGACTCCCACCAAAATAACTCGATTCTGTCAAAATTGAAAGAGCTGCAGCCCCATTCTCCGCATAAATTTTTGCAATATCTACGGGATCATGTTTATTAAGAAGCTCACCTTTAAACGGGGTGCGAGGCTTAATTTCTGCAATGATAGATGACATTTTACATGATTCAAGGGACATTCTAATGTCACGAATTTCATACTTATTATTTGCAATACGCATTTTAAGATCTGGCAAAGCAAGCTTACGTTTTACAGTAGCTAGCTCAACCTTCTTATCACAAAAAATTTTATCGAGTATGCCAGTCATTTTAGTTATAAAAAATTTAATTACGTTATATAAAATCTATACTCTTATTTATGACTTAGGCGACACAGGTCATTTAATTTTTTTTCAGCTGAACCGGTATCTATTGACTGTCGGGCAAGATGCATTGCAACTTTTAAATTCTCTGCTATACCACCAGCACAAATAGCCGCTGAAGCGTTCATAAGGACAATATCCCTCTTTGGTCCTTGCTCTCCTGATAAAATATTTTTTATAATATTAGCATTTTCCTCAGGTGTTCCACCGGAAATATCTTTAGCCTTACAAGCAGTCAACTCAAAATTTTCTGGTTCTAACGTGTATTCTTTTACCTGACCATTAACCAATTCACAAACGTTAGTCGTTCCTGTCAAAGTAATTTCATCTAAACCATCACTCCCATGAACAACAAAAGCCTGACGAGTACCAAGAAGTTTTAATACGCTTGCAATTTGTTTCAATCGACTAGAATCGTAAATACCGATTACTTGAGCGTTTGCTCCTGCTGGATTTGTCAGAGGACCCAATAAATTAAAAATTGTTCGAAAACCAAGTTCCTTCCGAACACCTGCAGCATATTTCATAGCTCCATGCATCATAGGTGCAAAGAGAAAACCAATTCCTATTTCATCAAGACATTTTTCTACTGTTAGTTTATCTGCGTCTATATTTACGCCAAGGCATCGTAATACATCAGCACTGCCCGAAAGACTAGAAACAGCTTTATTACCATGTTTTGCTACAGTAAGACCACAGCCAGCTACTACAAAAGCTGCTGCTGTGGATATGTTAAAAGTATTTGCACCATCTCCTCCAGTACCACATGTATCTACAATAGTTTCTATTCTTGATACATTAATATTCTCTGACTTATCGCGCATAACAATTGCTGCACCAGCAATTTCTTCGATACTTTCTCCTTTTATACGTAGGGCAGTTAGCAAAGATCCCAACTGAGAATCTTTTACCTGACCTTCCATAATTTGAGTCATTACCGAAATCATTTCCTCTTCTTTTAAATCTATTTTATCTAAAACTTTCTTTAAGGCTTTCTGAATTTCCATAAAATATAGACTGTTATGACTAATACTTAGACATGTTTAAAAAATTTTTTAACAGATCTTTACCACTTGCAGTTAAAATAGATTCTGGATGAAACTGTACACCCTCAATAAACATATTTTTATGCCTTATTCCCATAATCTCTCCATCATCACTCGTTGCAGTTACTTCAAACTCATCGGGTACAGTGTTTTTATTTAGTACTAAGGAATGATACCTAGTAGCTTCAAAAGGATTCGGCAATTCTTTAAACAGGTTCTTATTGTCATGAGCAATCATTGATGTTTTTCCATGCATCAATTTTTTTGCTTTAATAATTTGTCCCCCGAAAGTACTAGCAATGGATTGATGTCCTAAACAAACACCTAGAAGAGGAATTTCCCCACTAAAGTGACGCACTGTTTCCATGGAAATTCCTGCTTTTTCTGGCGTACAAGGTCCGGGGGAAATTACAATTTTTTCTGGGTTTAATTGTTCGATATCTTTCAAAGTTATTTTATCATTTCTATGCACCACAACATCTGCTCCTAGTTCACCTAAGTACTGAACTAGATTATAGGTAAATGAATCGTAGTTATCGATCATCAAGATCATAAAACTAGTCCTTTCTCGGCCAGTTCAATTGCCTTGAGCAAGGCTTTTCCTTTACTCATGGTTTCTTCAAATTCATTTTCCGGCACAGAGTCAGCAACAATTCCAGCACCAACACCTAAATAAGCTACATTATTTTTTATTAAAAGCGTGCGAATGGCGATAGCAGTATCCATGTTACCGTTAAAACTAATATATCCTACCGCACCTCCATATAGGCCTCTTCTAGTCGGCTCCAATTCCTCAATAATCTCCATAGCTCTTACCTTCGGAGCTCCTGATAAAGTCCCCGCTGGGAAAGTTGCAGCTAAAACATCATAACAATCAAAGTTTTCCTTAAGTTCACCCTTTACATTTGAAACAATGTGCATAACGTGCGAGTACCGCTCAATGGTAAATTTCTCATTAACTGAAACAGAATTGGTTTTCGCTACTCGGCCCACATCATTACGTCCTAGGTCTACCAGCATAATATGTTCCGCTAATTCCTTTTCATCGCTAAGAAGATCTTTTTCTAAAGCTTGATCTTCCTCTTTTGATTGACCTCGTTTGCGTGTCCCCGCTATTGGTCTAACCTCGATCTTCCCGTCCTCTAAGCGAACTAATATTTCTGGAGATGAACCAACAATTTTCAGATCACCAAATTTTAAATAATACATGTAAGGAGAAGGATTGATGGATCTTAGGGCCCGATAAATTGCGAATGGGTCTTTGCTTATGTTAAATTTCAACCTTTGGGCTAAGACAACCTGAATAACATCTCCTTCGATAATATAATCTTTAATTTTTCTAACGGCTTCTAGAAAGTGTTCTTTTTTAAAATTAGACTCGACGTTGGTTGTATTGTTCAAACTCCCCAAATTTTTATCGGTCAAATGAATGGGCCGACTAGTTTTTAGTTTTTCTTCAATAGCTTCAATATTTTTTATAGCTTTGTTATATGATTTCTCAATATTGTCATTTGTCACATAAGCATTAGATACAATTTTTATTGTTTGAGCGATATTATCGAAGATCAGCAAAGTATCAGTAATAACAAAACGAGCATCCGGGACTTCAAGGTCATCTTCCGTTTCGTCTGGTAAAATCTCAAAAGAACGGACCATATCGTAGCTAATAAATCCGACTGCGCCCCCAAAAAAGCGAGGCAAACCCTCAACCTCAACGGGCTCGTACTGGGCTAAAACTTTCTTCAATCCATCAAGTGGGTTGCCCTCTGTGATTATAATAGATTCTGACTTACCATTTTTTTCTACAACAATTTCTTTCCCCTTGATACTAACGACAATTGATGGATCAAATCCGAGAAAGCAATACCTCGCCCATTTTTCTCCACCTTCAACACTTTCAAGCAAAAAAGAGTACTCTCCACCGCACATTTTCAGATAGGCAGAAACAGGTGTATCAAGGTCAGCTAAGACTTCCTTGTATACTGGAATTAAGTTGCCTTGCTTCGACTTTTCTTTGAATTCTTTAAGGCTAGGTTTAAACATAACGTGAAGAAAATAGCTTTCCTCCTTAGGAACCCTTCATTAAGAAGAAAAATACTTTTATTATCAGTAGTTTAGAAAATAGACCGTAACATCCGCTATTAAAAAGTGTCAAGGATTTTACTACTATAAACTTGGCCGTAAAGCGGGACCTGTTCCTAAGAGCAGGCTGACCAGTTTTCACCATTCCAGTGAAGGATTAGGCCGTTATCACCAACAGTATACATATTTTCATCTGAACTACCCCAGATGGCAGCAAGATATTCCTCTGTCCCAGATTCAATACGGACCCACTGCTCTCCGTCATTAAACATAATCATTCCGAGATCACCGACGGCAAATACCATTTCCTTGGAAGGACCCCAAACATCAAGAAAAAAATCTTGAGTTCTTGTTGGCATTTCAGTTACCACATTCCCGTTAAATTTGTAAATAATCCCATCAGATCCACATATATACATATCATCGGGGCCAAAACCGCAAAAACCATAAAACTCATGATTTGAGTTAATAGTTAAGCGTTTCC
>JAPYPM010000144.1 GCA_029937635.1 Nitrospinaceae bacterium | reverse complement strand
TGTACTTTGTCCGAAAATTAATTAGGGCAGGTTTATAAAGATTAGGTCTATGTAAAATTGGTCTAATCATAAATCGCTAATTATTTTAAATAATAAGTTACCAGAATCAGCTAAAGCATCATCAAAAGATTTTTTAAAGAGAGAAAAATATGTATCGGCATTTGGTTGTTGCGCACTTATTAATTTATTTTCTCCGATGAGATAAAAGGGATTATGAGATTTATTTTCATTATTACTTTTTGGATTCAGCCGCAATGCAATTTCCGCATAGCTAATATATTTATCTCCACCCAAAGCATCTTCTTCGAAATAGGTCTTAGTCCAAAAAGATTTAATCAAAACGTCTAGAATAATTAGATTGCTTTCTTCGGTTGTAATTTTTCTGGAGTTCGGTTTAAGTTTTGTTACATGATGTGTTTCGAAGCCTTCACCCTCGAAACTTTTTTTTAAGACACTAGCAATCAATTCCGTTAGTGGTTCTTTAATAACTACAACTGGCTTTCCCTCGCTAACAAGTCTACCAGAAGGTCGGGAATCAAGAATCTTTCGAATCCATATTGTATAGTTGTTCTTTGTTTTATTTTTAATGATTAGTTTGTCTGGTAACTCGCTTAGGGATAATTCATAGAATACTTTTTTTAATGGTGGGGCATTATTTTTACTTTGTGGGGTTGAGGCGCAGCCTTGAAATAGTACCCATAGAGCTAAAATAAAAAATAAACGGGGCTTTGATCCATTATGTTTAACTTTTTGTAATTTAAAAAAATTATAAAAAATAGTTGTCACCATTTTTTCTACAATCATTAAGTAGATCCATTTATTAAAGCTTAATTATTGTTGCCTGATAAAATAAATGGACTCCAATCAAAAGTCCCTGGAAAGGTCTTCATTGTGTACAACTGAGCGTTTTGCAAAGCGAGATCTTTTGGCATGGTAAGTAGGTTTTTATAAAAAGATTTCATTAAGTGGGCTGTGGACTGATCACTCACTTCCCACAAGCTTGACAATATGGAGCTTACGCCAGAATACATTACCCCCCTAATTAGGCCAATCATCTCATCACCCTTTGAAACATAAGATAGACCAGTACTACAAGCGCTTAAGGTTAAAAGGGTAGCGTTTAATTTCATTTTATAAAAATCACTAGCTGTTAAGTTCCCATCATTTTTAGAATCTTTTGATAGCATAATAAGTGACTCTAAAGGTTCTTCGGGGTCAAAAGTAGCATGGCTTGCGATATGGATGTAATTATAAAACCTGGCTTTTTCCTTAAATTTTGTCTCAGTTGCATTTTTTCTAACTAAAACTAACTTATCTTGGAAGTTATCTCCAATGGAAAGAGCTTCTTCTTCTGCATATGGAAGATCATACTTGGGGCTATTTAAGTATGGATTTCCTAATACTAAGATTGATTTTTTATTTTTAATTTTCTTTTTCTTCCATATTTTTAATATTGTAACGCTCGGAGCATATGTAATTGCAAAATCTTCTGCGACGTACCTAGAGTTATACTTTAATGCTTGAAAAGGTATGTAGTGAAGCCATGAATGTGGAATAATATAAATCCTCTTTTTTGAAATTTTACTAACTAACGGCTGAATTAATATTTGATATAACTTTTCACCCGAAGTTTCAGCGTCGGACTTGAATTCACCCTTGGATTCTAATAAGAAATTACTAATAAGATCGTAGAGCATGTTTTTATTAATTCCAATCTTTTCCACAAAAAGGTTTCCTTTATCAAAAAGGAACAGAAAAACATAATTATCTCCGATAAAATATTCTACGATAGAGTAATCTCCTGTCGATAATTCGGAGGCAGCTGAAAAAGAAATCGTTTTTAATTTGGATAAAGTCTCAAACTCTATACCTCTTGTGTGAGCCTTGACCACTTTTATTCCTCTTGTGCTTTTCTTTTCGAACGTGTCTAACTGCTGAATTCTAAAATTGGTTTGATTTATTAATCTGGAAAGTTCATCTTTCCTCAACAAAATATTATTAAAAGCTTTTGTCTCCACATCGGTCCTCAACTCTACTCTCTTGCTACCTAAAATATCTAAAAGGGCACGAGACTTTGCTCGTTCCACAAATTTAAAAGCTTCTTTAGGGTTATTATTGTTAACGAGAAGGGTGATGATTTCACCATACAGTTGATCTTTTAATCCAGAAAAACTAATTCTTTGGTTTTCAGTATGTATAGTGGCTCTTTGCTTTTCTATGATTGCCAGTGCTTCCTTAAAAAACTTAATTGAATCGAGTTCATTTCCGACAGTCTTATAGTTACGGCCAAGTTCTGAAAAAAGATCAACCTGTTCAAATTTATTTAGATACCTGCCCACTTTAAGAGATAAAGGCGTTATAAGCCCGCTAAGCCTTTTTTCTATATTTGCTTCTTGAAATGTATGTGTTGTAGCCAATAGAGTTGTTAGCTGAACAACCTGGCTTGCAACTTGAGATACATTTGTGATTAATTGGGCTGTTTGTATGGCTTCTATGGCTTGGTCATAAGTATAGTAGCCTTGGGAAAGGGAGTTCGCGGCTAAAATAGGTCCCATAATACTAATTCCTGCTGCAACAATACTGCCGAGAAGCCGTGTAGTTTCAGCATTTTTTATTTTTTCTTCATCTAATTTCTGAAGAACACTAATTCGATGTTTAGCTTTTTTTAACTCTAATTTGTCAGCGTCATCTAATCCTTGGATAAAATCCTCAATTAACAATAAACCTTTATTAGTATTGCCGATTTTCAGGTTAGAAAGGCCGGCCCAGTATTTTAATTCATTATATGAATCAATATCATCTGCCATACGTTCACTAGAAGCCCCAATCGCTGACTGGGAATATTTTGCTAATTTTTGAAAATCAATTTTTTCTCCGTGCTTAAAACCTGATGCTATTTTTTGAGCAAGAAACCAATTTTTATAGTATGTATTGAAAAGGTTCTGCCTATCTAAAGCATCATTCAATAAATCAATATCACTCTGGTCAAAAAAATTAAGATTCCTCTTAACCGCAGAAAGTCCTAATTTTTTTTCGAGAAAACTCTTCCTTTCGATAACCCTTTCTTTTAATCTTTCAATGTCATTTTCTCGGGCAATATTTAGAAATTTTTCGGAGAACAAAGTTCCCAAGTCAATCCTTTTGTAAAATGGTTTTTCGTCAGGACTAAGAGAACGAAAGTTTAATTGGTAATTGTTTATGTCCTCTAGGGAGTTTGATGTCAGGGGAATGAAATAATAAAATAACGACCTTCTAATATTATAATAATCTGATACAGGTATATTTAGAAGACCAATACTTTTAATTCGGTTGTATTCTGATAGGGCATAATCATTAAATTCTTGTGCCTTTTTAAAATCCACTAAATGTTTACTATATATTTCAGCTAGATCATCCAGTATAAAAACCCTTCCCTCTAAATCGTAGTATTGTTTTTTATCATCAATTCTATTTCTGATTAAATAATCTTTTAGGGGGGTATCCGATCCTATTTTTTTATAATAATTCTGAATAACCTCTAAATCCCCTTCTTCAAATTTTAGGCCTTTTTGGAGCTTTGCATTTACAATCTCAATTATAGTTAGTTCCTTATCAAGAAGGAATGCCAAGGAAGAAAAATGTTTTGATCTTTCCAAGCTTTGCGTATAAGTCCAGCTATCCTGAAAAGCAAGCCTGTCATTACTAACTCTGGGTATATGTTCTGCATTTGAGTTGCCTGTAAGAATTAAAATAAAAAATAATACCAAAAATATTTTTATATATATTTTCATCTATTTATTCAGATGGTTATTCAACTTGGTTATAAAGTTTAAAAAATTTTTATAGGCCGCCATTGCCAAAATAGCTCTTTGAGGTTGGAAGTTGAACTGGTGCTTGCCAAGAATAAAAACCTCTGTGTCTTCCAATGATGATGGCAACCCACCTGGGTTAAAAGAGCTGATTATTTCGTTTTCCCATAACACTTTTTTTTGTGAGGAATTATAGACTTGATATTGAATTCCAACTACCGCTTCCGTCATCCCGTTTACTTGAAAACGAGTTGGTGCTGCAATAATTATCAAGGATACATTTTTTTTTATCGCATCGTTCATAGATGTTAGTTTTTGAACCTTAAGGTGACTCGTCGCAAGGGTATTAAGAAAAGTACGCTCTATGATATTATGATAATCTTTGGGCACAAAAATAATATCAGTTTCATTGATGGGAGTTTTCGGATTCTTGGCAAATATTTCTTCAGTAAAAACTCTCTCTAATGGAAAATAATTTTTAGGATAATTTGGAGGAAGGGGGATGAAATTTAGATATCCAATTTTCTGATTAATTAAATTATTGAGGGTTGTTAAAGCTTCTACTGAGGTAGTTTCTTTAGAAAAAGCTTGAGTCGAATTTAAATAAATACTAATAGTTAAAATTACTATGAGTTTTTTTTTAAACATTTCATCCATCATTCAAAGTCGCTGTCTCTTTTTATTTTATCTTCCGCCCTTTTTGCCATATTTTGGATTTCTACAAGACTCAAAATTTTTGATGCACTCTCTCTAATTGCAGTTTTAATGGCGCTAGCAACCACGCTTCCTGTTGCGGCATAGGCATCTCGAAAGTGTCCTGATGCCGAGTATGTGGCCTGTCTCTTTTCTGGTGACGACACTGTATCCTCCCAAACGACTTTTGTGCCATCATAAATACGTATAGAAAGACTAACCTTAGTCCAAAACTCAACTCCTTTGTACCCAAATTCAAATTTTTTTATTTTTGGCTCAATGGAAAAATCAAACAAATCTTCCTTTGGTAAGCTTCTCACAATTTGTAACTCTTCTACAATTTGAGAATATGATTTTTTTGAAATGCTTTGTAATGATTCTCCTAAGGGAAATATATGGAGGGGGCCGCTCTCATCTGATGGCTTTGACTGGAGCACGTAGTTTTCTATTTCTTCTGGTATTATGAGAGCTACCTTTAATGGTAGCTTTTTAAGCCCTAAGTGCATTACTTCTGTCTTTATTTTTATATTTACAAGAGCAGGGGCGCAGCCAAAGAAGGCAAAACATAGAACCAACAAGATAATACGATTTAACGATGAAAAAATGCCCCTCCATAATGAGGTGAATATGAACTTGGAGTTACTTAATGAGACCTTAAGGCGACCTAGGGCTAATTTCATCATCGTTACATTACAGGTTTTTTGGAGGATTTCGATAAAATTTCATCTTTGTCTCGCACAAGGTTATCTGAAATTTTTCTAAATGTTTTTGTCATGGCCTCCATAAGACCGGGACGTTTCATGAATTTTTCAAAAGAAGCCGTCATACCTGGCCCCAAACTTTGGAGTTCTTTAGTTACTGATGTTTTTTCGCCATATGTTTTTATTTTTTCCCCATCAACTGAATTAACATTTAGTTCAACTTCAACCGTAGTGATAACCTTTTGATATTGAGGAACTAGTTGGCCAATAATTGTTAATCCTCTAAAAAATGCACCTGCCATTGCTGATGCAAACTCGGGTTCATCCGTCTGCAAATTTACGATTTTGCTCTTTAAAACTAAATCCACATCATCATTCTTAAAAGGCTCTTTTAAAATTGATTTGAAAATGTTGGCTTGATGAAGATAATCAATAAAAGCATCTGTAAAACCACTTGAAATTGATTCTTCAGGTATGACATCAACTGTCAGGTTATCTAAGTCTAACGAGAACTCTTTTTCTTCCTTAAATTTAACAACCCCAACTCTCAAAGGAATTGGTGCAGATGTTCTTGAGGGAGGTTCGGATAATCCAAAAGAAAGTCTAATTGGTGGCTTAGCACAGGAATTTAATCCTATGGCAATCAAAATATAAAAAACCAACAAAAAATATTTAATTCCTATTGTCTTCATACGCCCCCCTCTTTTATTATTGATCGCTGAATTTTATGATCATGAAATATATACTCGCTAAACTTTTTTGCACTATATAAGGATGTCTTGTTTTATGAAAAACGAGACAACTCCACGGAGCCACCTCGCTTGGTTTCAGTTGTTAAAACCAGAGACTACTCCCCCTAAAGCGATGACATCTATTTCTC
>JAPYPM010000143.1 GCA_029937635.1 Nitrospinaceae bacterium | reverse complement strand
ATACTCCGGTAAAAAGTGTACTGATAAGTGACATTAGACTTCTCCTCTTTCTTTTATTGTTTTATGGTGACTCGTTTAATTGAACTAATAGGTAATTCTTTTCCGTTTACGATGGCATGCGCTTCACCATCCCCAAATACAACGTCACTGACTAGACCTGAAGTAAATGTATCTACTCCAATTGTATCGCCATTGTAATTTTCAGCCTTTACCGTATAAGAATAGGTACCAGCAGGAAGTGGCTTCCCATTTTTATCGAACCCATCCCAAGATGCATTATTTTTTCCTTGTGTTTGACCACCAAGCCTGACCAGATCAACCTGGCTGTTTGAGTTATCAAAAATGTCAATTCGAATTGATGTGGCATCGCTATCTAAGGAATAGCTAAGAGTCTCCGAAGCATTTTCAGAATGACTAAAAGCATTGCCATATGACTCCACAGTCTTACCAATAAGGTTGAGCGCTGAATTATTTTGTGAAACTGTCTCAAGTTTCTGAATGATTTCAAGATTTGTGTTCACATTCGTCATTTGTTCCAATCCGCTGAATTGAGCAAGTTGCGCACTAAAGTCCTGTGCTCCCATTGGATCCAGAGGGTCCTGTGCTGCTAACTGTGCTATAAGCAACTTGAGAAAATCATCTTTCCCTAAATCACTACCGCCTTTTTTTTCCACTGTTGGTTTTAATCTGTTATCTATCGATGTAACTCCTGGGATTTCCATTTTTTATTCTCCTAAAATAAGCAATGTGCTTATGCCATAACGCTGAATGTTTGAGAACTATCATCAAATATAAATGACGTTTGTTTGGTAGATTCTAGATTTCCTTCTATCTCGAGATCTTCTGTATTAATGTCATCATAATCACTTGTATCAGATTGACCTGAAGGATCATTTTGTTGAGAAAATTCTTGATTCCCGTCTCCGCCTACTAGAACTGAAAAACCATCAAGTTTAAGTCCCTGACTTAACATCGAATCCCTGAGCTGGGATAAATTACTTTCAATGAGCTGCTTTACCGCTTGGTTTTCAGCCACGATAACTGTTCGGACTCCATCACCTGATGTGCTGATATTCATACGAACCTTCCCCAAGGATGCCGGATCAAGCTGTATCTTTACTTCACTTTGAGAACCATTGGAGCGAATCGATAATCTATTTATAATTTGGTCTATTACTCTACTTTCGATGGGCGCCTTGTAAATTGAATTTTCAGGAAGGACTATTTTTGTATTCACATTAGCTTTGTTATTAGCTCCCGCGGTCACATTGTTGTTAATCCCTTGAATTTCACCATTCGCTTTAATTGCCTCCAAGCTTTTACTTTGAGCCCCATCCAAATTTGCATCAGCATATTTCATGCCGACATTACTCTGAGAAACTATTTTTTCTTGGACTGTATTTTTTGATTCGGCCTTTGCGTTATCGGCAGTTGACGACACCTTCTCATCTCGCTTTAAAGCACCGTCACCGGCGTTTTTATTTTCATCTGGGCTCAGTCGCTTTTGAATATCTGATGTTTTTACCGTAGTTTCCTTATTTTTTATTTCCTCACGTTTTATTTTATCTAGATCCTTAGCAGCTTGGCTGACAACTTCAGGTTTTTTTATTTTATCTTGGGCACTGAAATCTTCTTTTGTTAATTCCCGATTTAAATTTAATGTGTCTATTTTTTTTGATTCAAATTTTTGGATGAGATTTTTTACTTCTTGATCAGTAAAACCTGCTTGCTTTAATAAATCATTTATTAAGCCTTTTCTGTTTTCTAGTTGTGAAAATGAATTTTCATTTAGGTTGTTGCTAGAAACAAAATTTTGTAATGAAAAATCTTTGAGTTTAGAATTTTGTGCTGTTAAAGATTGTAATAAATTTCCGATATCAACCCCGGAATCATTGTTGAAAATTTTAAGAAGGGTTTCCATTGCCTGCGCATCAAAACCCAATTCTTTTAAATAATTTGTAGCTTCTTGAAAATTATCAACTGAAGCAAGTTCCTGAGGAGAAATATTTTCTTGTTCTGTGGAGGTTTGCTGTGTTTCATTCAAAGGTTCCTTTGAAGTATTTTGATCTATTTTTTTTGAATTAGTTTGGTCTGTTTGTTGACCTTCCTTCGAATGCGATTTGTCTATTGGTTTTTTCCCTGATTGTTTTTGAGAAGGAGAATGATCTTGTCTATCTGTTTCCGTTTTATTATTTTTATTCGCAGGAGATACTCTATGATTGGCATCATCCATTATTCTCTGGAACCCATCATCATCTCTAATATCATTCTTTTGATGAGTCGCGACTTGTTCGACTGGTGCCTGTGGGGCGAATATTGCTAAAATATCTGCTTGGCTCACAATGAATACCTTTAATGCTTAAGTTTAAAAAAATGATTTGCCCTAAAAATTCTTCTAGGATTTACTTACTTTGAGCAAAAGGTATGCCAAATTATAAAAATATTATTTAACCTTTTAAAAATAAGGCATTACATACATTCCTATTTATAGATACTTAAATATCCTCGGTAAAATTTTCCTAGATTCAGGCAATTTTGTCTTTCTTTGGAATATTTAAATTGAATGGTGTTTATATAGTTAACTATTTATTTTTTTTGTAATCTCCATTATTTTTATTCTCTATTCCGGAACTAGATATAAGTATGTTTAATAACTCCAGCATTGTTAGACCTAGAAATAGATAAAAAAGAAATTAAGTAGGTCTGTCTGGACAGCTTAGAGGAGAGTAAATGACGTGATGAATGTAAGAAATTTTAGCGGTCTTGCTATTAAGATTTCTTGTGGAAGGTTTGTGGACAGATAAATAGCATCCAAAATGAATCCATGCCAACTGGTGGTTTTACTAAGTACTTATACTTTAGTGAGTTAATGGAAGACTCGGGGCTCAACAAACGATATAATGGTTAAATTTTCCCAACCTCTCACGCCGAAAACAGAGGTTAGATTCTCCGTGGGGTCACTCTTTTAAATAGATTATAGTGTATCAATTTCCCGTTCCCACATTTATGTCAGACTTCTGTCAGTCAAATCTAGAGAAGTTATTTTGAAATCACGTAAAATTTTCCTTTGTCTTATATTTATATCTGGTGGCGTAGTCTTATCACTGGAACTTATCACCTCCCGAATTCTTACTCCTTTTTTTGGAGTTAGTCTTTATATATGGACAGCAATTTTATCCACAACTTTAACATTTTTAGCTTTTGGATATCAATTTGGTGGGTGGTTAACAAAAAGATTAGATGAAAAATACCATGAATCACTTCTGCTATTTTTCCCAGTATTAAGTGCTCTATTTATTGGACTTTCCTGCCTTCTATACCCCTTAGTTTTACCGAAACTTTCAGGAGTTGGCCTTATTACTGGAAGCTTTCTTGGGAGCGCTATTTTATTAGCATTTCCACTTATTCTTCTCTCTTCTATTAACCCTATACTTATTGCATTATTTCGCCAATCCTCGAACAGTAAAGATGCAGGGGCAGGATTTATTTTATTTACTAGCACACTTGGATCTGTTTTTGGAGTCCTTGTCACAACATTATTTATTGTTCCTAATTTAACAAACTATTCAGCGATGCTTGTTAATGCGTCTTTTCTTGGATTGTTTATAATTGTTGTTCATATCATAACAAAAAAACGCACCGATGTTATTAACAAAAAATTGTTAATTAGTAGTGTTCTTGTTACGTCATTTTGTCTTTTGCTATTATTTTTTAAAAACTCTTACCTTGAAAATGTCACCTCTAACGTAGATAAACTTGGAAATCGTCTTAAGATTCTTTCAGAGTATTCTTCACACTCTGGAAACTTAAAAGTTGTTGGTCTAATTCCAAAAGGGAAGAAAGAAATTTCTCATTACGAACTATTAGAAAATGGACTAACTCAAAATGTTATTAGCAAAGAAGGAAAACCTCTTTCACCTTATGCTTATAACTTGGTGAATTTTGCACAGCTTTCAACTAATCCCAACAGTGCTCTTATCCTCGGTCTTGGGGGGGGTGAGGTCCCACGTATGTTAAATAATAAAGGCATGAAAGTAACTGTAGTAGACATCAATCCAAATAATTTAAGAGCCGCAAAAGAATTCTTTCACTACAAACCAAATAATACAAAAATCATCTTTGAAGATGCCAGAATATTTGTGAAAAATTGTTTTAATGAGCATGACATAGTTATTTTAGACTTATTTCAAGCAGATGGGATGCCAGAACATGTTATGACTAAAGAGTTTTTTGAAGACGTAAAAACATGTCTTAACAGTAATGGTATTTTAATTTCAAATATTTTTATTGAAACAAATAACGAAGCTACAAAAATGCCTCTTTTGGCAACGATTTATAAGGTTTTTGGTAACACTCACTACTTTTCAACTAAGATAAATTCCTTAAATAAGAATAAAGACAGACTTACAAATGCCTATATTTTAGCTTCTAAAAATAAGATTCCTAAGACTATAAAGTTTTCCTTAGATGATATACCAATTATTTTTCAAAAAGAATTCCATGCTTTACTACAGTCTCATCAAGTGATTCATAAAAACTTATTAAAAAAATATAAGATTATAAGTGATAATGGTAATATTTTCTCGGTATTATTTGCTAAACAATATATGCGTGAACGTAAAAAACTAGTCTCAAATACCCCTTCAAGAATTCTAATCAACTAAACTCCAAAAGAAGCCTGACCTAGTAGAAAGTTGATAATAAATACAGAATTGTTGGCAACAATATCTGGCTAAGCAATAAAAAATATTTTAATAGTGAGTGAAATATTAAAAATTTTTAACGGGGGTCCCTATTCGAAAACTAACAAACATTAGGGGGCAAGTTTCTTGACACTTTCTTATGCAGATCATTTGCATATCGTGTGGGATTTAATTTTTCAACCCTTTGTACTAGAAACGATTGTGCGGACTGCAGAGGCTAGGTTACCTGGTTTTCACTCAGTAAACCATAGTTCGTTTTTGAATGTGTTGTAAAATAGTTTATTTAAATTAAAAAATTGAGCTAAAAGCGGTCAAAAAATAATATTTAGTGGTTGATGGCGATCGTTAAAATAACAACAAATAGAAACCAACTAACACCCAATCCATATCCGCTCAAACCTGACTATCTTTAATATTATTTACCAGTCACCCCTATTTAAAGTGGTTTAAATGGATGGTGATAGACTGTATTAGCGGTATGTACCACTAAAAAGGGATACCGGTAAAAATACCGACACCCCTTTCTCATTGATATAACTGGTGCCGAAGGACGGACTCGAACCGTCACTGGGTTGCCCCAACTGGATTTTGAATCCAGCGCGTCTACCAATTCCACCACTCCGGCAATAATGCTTTTAACTACTTATAAATTTCTCATTGACCCTTGTATAACTACTTGTATAACTTTGGTGGTCAAATTTTGTCCATTGTAGCAAATAATTTTCCTAGGTGATACTCGTACTCTTTCATCAAATCAACTTGCTGGGATAAGATTTTCAGATCCAGTTATAGATACCTAATATTAATTAGTCTTATTAAATAAAAATAGTCCCGACACCGAATGGTATCTGGAGGTTGTTGTGAACAGAAAAGTGAGTGCGAGTAATAATATGAGTTTTTTCGTTTTCATTTCTTGGTTGGTTTCCAGTTTCTTGCCATCTCTTGTGCTTTTTCTATTTGTTGTGGAGACATTTTTTTTTCAAGTCCGTCTCTATTTTTTACTTTACCCTCAATTCCATTAGAAATAGCAAGATTTAACCACATATGTGCTAGCACATAATCTTTTGGGATTCCTAGTCCTTTGTAATACATAAATGACAAGTAGTTTTGTGCTTTTGCATATCCCTGTTTTGCAGAAAGACGAAGAAACCTGAGTGCTTCTTTATAGTCTTTTGGAACTCCTTTTCCGGATGCATACATAAAACCCAAGTTGAATTGTGCTGATGCATTCCCTTGTTCTGCAGAAAGACGAAACCACTTAACTCCTTCTTTGTAGTCTTGCGGAACTCCTCCTCCGTATGCATACATAAAACCCAAGTTGAATTGTGCTGATGCATGCCCCTGTTCTGCTAACGGCAACAATAAACTGTATGCTGT
>JAPYPM010000142.1 GCA_029937635.1 Nitrospinaceae bacterium | reverse complement strand
ATCAACTGGAAGAAATCGCACTTACCAAAAAAACAGGTGTGAAGCAAAAGAAAGTGGATTATGCGGACCTATCGGCAGAAGAAAGTGTGTGTGCCAAAATTAAGGATGGGTTTAAACAGAAAGAAGAAGGGTTGATAAAAAAAGATGGTGTTGAATTTTCCTACCGTGATCATATTGTATTAGAGGTTGCGGAAGTTACAACAAGACATAAACCTTTGGACTTTGTCAGTGGCTATCTCATGAAGAGCATGCGTGAGTTGGGGGATGCGTTTGGTCGAGGAGAAGTTAGTCTTCCGCATTTGCTTAAAAGTGCAGATGTAATGCGTAACTGTATGGAGTTTTTAGAGTGGTTTATGCGCTTGGAAAGTGGTGTGAACCCGGAAGACGAAATTCAGTATAAAGGTACCGTAGTTATCGGTACTGTTTATCAGGACGTGCACAGTATCGGCAAAGATCTTGCGAAGACTTTGTTGGAAAACTACGGTTACCGAGTTATTGATCTTGGAGTGCAGGTACCCTTGGAGAAATTTATTGATACTGCAAAAAAAGAAAATGCAGATGCAATTGGAACGAGCGCGCTGTTGGTGCAAACCTCTAATCACATGATCACTATTGCAAATATGTTGAAGGAGAAATCTTACGATATTCCAATTTTGATCGGCGGTGCCCCTGTGAACTCCAGGCACGCGGGCTATGTTGCTATGCATGGACAAAATGACACAAAAAATATTTTAAACAATATTTTTTATTGCCAAAGTGGGATGGATGGCGTGAACATAATGAACCGGTTAAAGGAGAAAGGTAGTCTAGATAGTTTTTTTAGCGAGAATCAGGAAAACTTGCTAAGTGAATACAAGCGCGCCAAGGGAATGAAGGAAAAACAGGATGAACTTCTGGCTACTTTACCGAGACGAGTAATCGGATTCAAAAAGCACGAAGTTCCAAAAGAGGGATATGGGTTGCATAAGGTTGAGTTTAAACTGAAAAAATTGGAGTCCAATCTCAATAGTAAAAGTTTATTTTCTCTCAACTGGAAATTTGGGAAACAGTCTTCATGGAAAGATAAATCAATTGACCTTGATCAATTGAAACAACTAAAAAAAGAGTGGATTGAAAAAGCTGAGTCAAATAACTGGATCACGCCCAAGGCAAGGTTTATTCTTTTACCAGCCCAGTCCGAGGGGGATGATGTAATTCTTTACCACCCTGAAGATAAAGAAAAGGAATTGGCTCGTATTTGTTTTTCAGTTTGTTTGGGTAAGGGACAAAAAGATGTGTTTTCTGCTGCACAATACGTTCGACCAAAATCTTCCGGGCAATTGGATGCGATGGGGTTACAAATTACCACTGCCGGTACCGAGGCTGATAAGGCCATCGAAAAATTTAAAGGTGAAAATGATTCAGAGTCAGCATTGTACTTGCAGGGATTGTGCGATCGGGTTGCAGAGGACTTGGCTGAATATATTCATAACTTAATTCGATTAAGGGCGGGATATAAAAAAAAATCACAGGGTGAGCGGTATAGCCCTGGGTACTCCGCTATTACTGACTTGTCAAATAATAAGGTAATTTGGGAAGTATTAAAAGCAGAGGATCTGGGAATCGAATTGACCGATGCGAATGAGTTCAACCCACCTAGCACAACCGCTGCGGTTATTTGTTTTCACAGCGAAGCAGGTTACAGTTAATCTTACCTTTGTCTTCTTAAAGGTAGGCGTGGGATAAATCTTCAGATTAGCTCCGAAGCTTAGATGAGATCATAGTAGAGCAAAAGAACCAATGCCTATAGATATAAAGGTTTTTCTGTGTTTATCGGTCCATTGCGGCGGATAAATAAATCCTTGTTTTATAAATGTCATTTGGTAAAATGTTTTTAAAAGGGAGCAAAATAAAACTTTAAAATAGTTATCATTTTTTTAAGAATCTTGAATATTATTCTAAGCGGTACGCTACTATTTTTCTTTAAACTAAGGACACCGACAACATGTTTAAGCGATTTACAGAGAGAGCTCGAAGGGTAATTATACTTGCCCGAGAAGAAGCGGAGTTGTATCGTCATGAATATCTCGGTACTGAGCATATTCTGCAAGGTGTTATAAAAGATGGCGGTGGTATCGCTATTGCGATCATTCAAAAAACCGGTACGGATCTCGCTCAACTTAAAAAAGAACTAGAAAAAAACTTACCTAAAAGCTCCAGCTCTTTAATAATTGGTGATATACCATTTACCTCTCGTGCGAAGAAAATTCTCGAGTTTGCTGTAGAAGAAGCGCGCGCTTTGAATCATAATTACATTGGAACAGAGCACCTACTATTGGGTTTACTCAAAGAGAAAGAGGGTGTGGCCTGCAGAATTCTCAACGGTTTCGGAGTCAATTTTGACGATACCAAGCAGATGATTGTTGAAATGTTTCGGGAGCCTACTGAAAGTGCGCGGGCTAGTGATAAAGGTAAAACACCTACCCTGGATGAGTTTAGCCGGGATCTGACCAAGATGGCGATAGACGGAAAGCTTGATCCGATCATTGGGCGCGCCAAAGAGATAGAGCGCGTAGTACAAATTCTAAGTCGCAGAACTAAGAACAACCCTGTTTTAATTGGTGAGCCTGGTGTTGGTAAGACAGCCATTGTGGAAGGGCTAGCTCAGCTTATCGTGGAGAGAGAGGTGCCTGATACTTTGCATGACAAGCGAGTGGTTTCTTTAGATCTTGGTTCATTGATCGCAGGTACCAAGTACCGCGGTCAATTTGAGGCACGCCTCAAGGGAATTATGAAAGAAATTATTCAAAACGAAGGCGTTATTTTGTTTATAGATGAGCTGCATACTTTGGTTGGAGCCGGGGCGGCAGAAGGTTCAGTCGATGCTTCAAATATGCTCAAACCTGCTTTATCGCGTGGTGAAATTCAGTGTATAGGTGCGACCACACTAGAAGAGTATAGAAAATATATTGAAAAAAACGGAGCTCTGGAGCGAAGGTTTCAGCAGGTCATTGTGAATCCACCCTCTGTGGAAGAGACTATTGAGATTATTCAAGGGCTCAAGGTCCCCTATGAAATACACCACAAGGCAAAAATCACTGATGAGGCAATTGTAACAGCTGTCAGGTTCTCCGACAGGTACATCAGCGACCGGTTTCTTCCAGACAAGGCCATTGATGTAATAGATGAGGCAGGTTCTAGAGTCCGGTTAAGAAGTGTAACCCAGTCCCCCGAGATGCGAAAAATTCAACGGGAAATTGATGTCGTTGTTCGTGAAAAGAAATCATCTATTGAAAATCAGGAATTCGAGAAGGCTGTCGAGCTACGAGACAAAGAGGAGGACTTGCGTACCAAACTGGAGACAGAAAAAGGTAACTGGGAAGCTACTAGAGATAACGTTGAGCCTAAGATTACGGACCAAGATATCACTGCTGTTGTATCCAGTATGACTGGAATTCCTCTTTCTAAAATTGAAGAGGGCGAGAGCGCTCGTCTGCTTAATATGGAATCGGAGCTTGGTTCCAAGGTTGTTGGTCAGGATGAGGCTATTCTGGTGCTCACAAAAGCTATACGAAGATCACGCTCTGGGCTTAAAGATATGAGGCGTCCAATCGGTTCATTTTTGTTCCTCGGGCCTACGGGTGTTGGTAAAACAGAGTTGGCTGGCGTGCTTGCCGAGTTTATGTTTGGTAATCGAGATTCTTTGATCAGGCTCGATATGTCAGAGTATATGGAAAAATTCAATGTGTCGCGTTTAACCGGAGCCCCTCCAGGTTATGTGGGCTATGAAGAAGGAGGACAGCTTACTGAGAAAGTTAGACGTAAACCTTATTCTGTTATCTTGTTTGATGAAATCGAGAAAGCCAACCCTGATGTTTTTCACCTATTGTTGCAGATTATGGATGATGGTCGCCTGACAGACAGTTACGGTAGGGTGATTGATTTTAAGAACACGGTTATTATCATGACCTCCAATATCAGTTCACGTTCTTTGGATAAGGGGACGTCCCTTGGGTTTCATAAAGATGACCTTGAAATGAGCCACGATCGAATGCAAAAAGATTTAAAGGGAGACCTTAAGCGTATGTTTAATCCTGAATTTCTCAATAGGCTAAGCGAAACAGTGGTATTCAGGCCATTAGATATTGATCATATTGTAAGTATTTTAGATGTCCAACTCCTCCAGATAAATGAGCAGTTGATCCAACAGGGTTTGACCTTGGATGTCACTACGGAGGCTAAGAAGTGGTTGGCAGAAAAAGGATATGACAAGACTTTTGGAGCTAGGCCACTTAAACGTGCCCTGCAAAAGCATCTTGAGGATATTTTGTCTGATGAAATGCTCAAGGGGAGATTCAAAAATGGCGGCGTGATTGAAGTGAGCCTTCAAGACGATGCCTTGATTTTTACTGAAAAGTCGAGTGTTGTCAATGCATGAGGAAAATGCTTCCGAGTGTGAGTTAAAGTAACTTCCAAATCAGTGTAAATTATTGTAAAGTATTGGTGTTTTAGGTCCGTAGAGACCGAGAACACTGATACTTTTTTTTGTGTTTGGGGCCTCTTGCTCAAAAAAGGAACAAATTTTTTAAAAATAAAGATTTTTTGATTTGTGATTAAAATATATAAAATTTTAATAATGGCTTTTGCTTTTTTTCTCATCCCTACCACGGGATCTCATGTTTATGCTCAAACTGAAGAGCTTGTAGGTTTAGTCAAGATTGAAGGAAATAAGCGTGTGGATACTTCGACCCTACTTTTTTATATTAAAACACGTAAAGGTGAGGCTCTTTCCCGAAACCAAATTAGTAAGGATATTGAACAGATATATGATCTTGGGCAGTTCAAGGACATTCGCGTTGAAACTCGGCAAGGTTCAGAAGGGTTGGAGGTAGTTTTTATAGTCGAGGAGATTCCCTCTATTGGCGATGTGATGTTTTATGGAAATAAAGAGATAGAAGATGGTGATATTCACGAAATAATTGGTTTTAAACGTGGTGAGGCATTTCAGGAACACATGCTGACAGATGCCAAAGAAAAAATAAATTCTTTATACAACGAAAAAGGATTTTTCTTTGTAAAGGTTGATGTTGTTTCAAAAATATCAGAAAGAAATCTGATGAATATTCATATAAGAGTTCGTGAAGGAGAGAAAGTCGGGATTAAAAATTTACGTTTTTCTGGCAATAAAAATTTTTCTGATGGTGATCTTAGGGATCAAATAGAAACTAAAGCCGAAACATGGATTTCGTTCATTGATGAATCTGGTGTTTATAAAAAGGATATTTTAAAGCTAGATGTGTTTCGCTTGGAAGGGTATTACCAAGACAATGGATATATACGCGTCAGGGTAAATGATCCAAAAATCGATATTGACAAAAAAAATAAAGAAATAAATATTTCTATTTCGTTAGAGGAAGGCTTGCAGTATAGAGTAGGCAAAATAACTACCAAAGAAGATGATATCGTATCAGAAGATGATATTTTAAAAGCCTTGAAAGTGAAGATGGGTGACGTGTACAGCATTTCTAAACTGCGTACAGGAGTAATGAATGTCGGCGATCTTTACTCGGAGAAAGGTTACGCTTATGCAGATATTAATCCGGTAACAAAAATAAACGATAATTCCAGAACGGTAGATGTGACTATCGACGTTGATAGGGGACGTAAAGTCTATGTAGGGGAAATTACGGTAATAGGGAATACGAGAACCTTGGATAATGTAATCCGGCGGGAATTTCGTCTTAAAGAAGGTGAGCTTTTCGATAGTGTAAAATTGAAACGAAGTAAGCAGCGTATCAATAATCTTCAGTTCTTTGAAGATGTAAAAATTGATACTCGTCGGGGTAAAGAATCAGATTTGGTTGATATTATAACGACCGTAACAGAACGTCAGACAGGTTCGATAAATATTGGTGCTGGGTTTAGCTCCACTGAAAACTTAATATTCAATGCTGGTATTTCACAAAATAACTTTATGGGAACGGGACGAAGAGTCGTATTTTCTACCAACCTGTCATCTAGGAGAACGGACTTCAATTTATCTTTAACAGACCCAAGGCTATTCGATACAGAACTGTCGGGTGGTGTAGATGCATTTAACCGTAAAACCAATTATTATAGTTACAAGGCTAAGAAAACTGGTGGAGGGGTACGTAT
>JAPYPM010000141.1 GCA_029937635.1 Nitrospinaceae bacterium | reverse complement strand
AAATTTATCTCGCTCTAGTAAAAATCAATTTCAAAGCTTAAATACAATTAACCTTTCTCCTTCCCGAGGGGCTGTAATTAAAAGAACTTTCATCATGAAAACTTCCCTTAGATTAAGGCTGGAATAAATTTTAACGTATGATATTTACCTCATGATATTTTAGGCTGTTTCCCTAATTGCACAAACTCTATAGCCTGTAGGAACAGTCATTCTTAAATTCAACTTCTCAGCCCCTAGTAATTCTAAAGCTTTTAGGATCTTGGGTATTCGAAGGAAACCTAAAGCCCTAGCTAATGAAATAACCTGAAAATCAGTTTTTAACTCAAGAACTCGCAATCCAAATTTTTCGCAATATTTCTGAATTACTTTTTCTGAATAAATATGCGAGCATGTAGGTCTCAACAAATAAATACGACTCCCTAATATCTTTGATGCTAAGCGTGTATAATCTCCAAAATTAAAGAAAAAATATCCTCCGGGTTTAAGGTGATGCTGAATTTGTTGGAAAACTCTAGAAGGTCTTGAAAAATTGGATAACGATGCGTAACAGGTAATCGCATCGAAAGATCTTTGTATTGGCCATTCATTTTCAAAGTCCGCTTCTATCAATTCTAACGGGCTCTCCTTTTTAGCTTGGGTAATAATGGTACTGCTTATATCCATACCAATAGCACGAAACCCCTCGTTACAAAGGGCTTCGACTAAGGAACCATCCGAGCAGCCCAAGTCCAAGATTTGAGCCTTGTCTTGCAAAAGAGGACGGATCCACCTTAGCCGAATTTTATTCATTGCTTCTCTTTGATTTTTTTCAGAAAGATAGGAGAAGTAGTTAAGCATATAGGAATCTTTCCTACCTGATTCTTTGTGATTCCAATATTCGATCGTATCATAAATATGGAATAGGCTTTCCTTATCTAGGCTAGGATTTTGATAAATTAGTCCACAGTTCAAACAAAGCACATATTGGAATTTTTTTTCTAAAAAATAAACAGAATGCCATAGGAGCGTTTCATTGCTTCCGCAAAGGTCGCAATACACGTCATTGAACTTTAAAAAATTCTGGTTAAGAGGGCGCAAAGTATTTAAGAGGTTTTTAGAGATTATGTGGGTACAATCAGTTTTTTAATAACCTTTTACAGGATTAAATATAGCGGATATTGAAAATATCAATGAGTTATTTTTTTGCAAGAGGGTGAGTTAAAATTTAATATTATCATTTATTTATCCTCGTTTTTTTAATACCGTGATTGTTTAGTCATCTTACTCCCGATCTTGTTTCTGGAGGAAAATAATTGAATAATCAATAGCATACAACCAGTTCAATATCTCTGAGCCTGCTCCAAAATTATTCAATGATTCATGCACTTAACTTTTAGAGAATATGAGTTTATCAGGTAAACTTAACGTCGGCTTCATCGGCCTTGGACATTGGGGGCCAAACCTTGTTCGTGTTTTTTCAAATCATAGCGATTGTTCAATCCGTTATGTTTGCGACCTTGAAAAATCTAACTTTAAGCGAGTTGAAAAGCTAGTTACCGATGAGTGTATTAAAACCACACGAACTGAAGTGCTCTTTGAGAGTTCTAAACTAGACGCTATCGTGATTGCAACTCCTGCTTCAACACATTATCCTTTAGTAAAAAAAGCCCTGCAAGCTGGCAAACATGTTTTTTGCGAAAAACCCCTGACCCTTGGCTGGCAACAGGATAGGGAATTATGCGAACTCGCCGAAAAATCTGGCTTAATACTCATGGTTGGATTTACGTTTCTTTTCAATAACGCAATACGCAAGATAAAGGAAATGATAGAAGAAAACCGCATGGGCCAGTTATATTACCTAACTGCCACGCGAACCCATATGGGACTAGTACGTGAGGACACAAGTGCCATATGGGATTTGGCTCCACATGATATTGCCGTCATGAATTACCTTTTAGACGCTGTCCCTGAGAGAGTTTCCGCTGTAGCCAGTTCGCCCCTTGGTTTGGACAACCCCGATGTTTCCTTCATTAACCTTTTTTATCCCGATGGAATTCTAGGACAAATTCATGTAAGTTGGGTCGACTCGAATAAAGAGCGAATACTTCGTGTTATCGGAAATAAGGCCCGTGTGGTATTCAATGATCTTGACGGATTAGAGCCTTTGAAACTGTTTAAAAAAAGAATTGGAGTTGAGGCGACTCAGGAAGAAATCAATTATGGAGATTTCAAGTCTCTTTTACGTGACGGTGATATAATAAGTCCAAATGTTCAGCTACAAGAACCCCTTCGTAAAATTGCAGATTCTTTTGTACACGTTGTTCGTAAAGATGCCGAAAATATTTCTGATGGAGTTTCTGCATGCAATGTCTCTAGCACAATTATTGCTGCACTGCGGTCTATCGAAAAAAGTGGATCCCCTGAGAAAGTGGAACAATAAATGGGAACTAAGTCACCAAAAATAGGCAAATTCTGTGTGATTTCCCCTGACGTCGAATTTGGCAATGATGTTGTTTTACACGGATTTGCCAACCTATATGGATGTAAAGTTGGAGATGGAAGTCATATTGGACCTTTTGTAGAAATTCAAAAAGATACCACGCTAGGAAAACGCGTAAGAATTCAGTCTCACACTTTCATTTGTTCTAACATAGATATTAATGATGATGTTTTTGTTGGGCATAATGTTTCCTTCATTAACGACCGTTATCCAACTTCATTCAAAGGTAGAAACAAAACATGGAAATCCGAAAAAGTTTTAGTAGGTCGCGGGGCCAGTATTGGAACCGGGGCTGTTATTTTGTGCGGGATTGAAATAGGCGAGGGAGCAGTTGTCGGGGCTGGCAGTGTTGTCACCCGTGATGTATTGCCTCACACAGTTGTCGCGGGTGTACCCGCAAAAACCATTCGTAAGATAAAAGATAACGAACAAGGAATGGGAGGCCAACCCAGTGAGTACTGATTTAAAAAAAAAACCCCGGTTCCATTTGTTGACCTCAAACTTCAGTACGAAAACCATCGTAAAGTTTTTGAAAAAGCCCTGATTGAAACAGCATCCTCTGCACAATACATCATGGGACCTGAAGTCGCAGAATTCGAAAAGAATTTTTCTGACTTCTTAGGTGGCGAGGTCATAAGCGTTGCTAGTGGAACCGATGCTTTGCGTCTATCTTGTCTTGCATTGAATATTGGGCCTGGTGATGAAGTACTGGTGCCAGCTAATACTTTTATTGCCTCCATACTTGGAATATGCGAACTTGGAGCCCAACCTGTGCCTGTTGATGTAGACCCCAAAACCTACCTTATGGACCTTACTGACGCTGACCGACGTATAAATTCAAAAACTAAAGGAATAATTCCTGTTCACTTATATGGCCAGACCCTCGACATGGATGCTCTCATGGACTTTGCTCAAAGCCACAAACTTTTTTTAATTGAAGATGCCTGTCAGGCGCATGGCGCAGAATGGAACGGCAAAAAAGCTGGAACATTTGCCCAAGCTGGATGTTTTAGTTTTTTTCCTAGCAAAAATTTGGGTGCTTTTGGTGATGGAGGCGCTATTGTTGTAAATGACTATGACTTAGCAAAAAAACTTCGGCTTTTACGTAACTATGGATCAACACAAAAGTATATTCACGAAATCCCAGGAACCAATAGTCGTTTAGATTCTATTCAGGCTACTATACTAAGGATTAAACTAGATTTTTTAGAAGAGTGGAACAATCGTAGATTTCGTGTCGCCTGTCAATATTCTGAAGGTCTTAAAGGAAATGTCTCCATTACCTCCCCATCTTTTGACCCATCTCTTTCCAAAAACCATGTTTTTAACCTATTTGTGGTCCAATGTGAATACCGCGACCAACTTCAAAAATTCTTGACTGACCGAGGAATTCAAACAGGAATACACTATCCAATACCAATCCACCTCCATAAGGCTTTTGCCTCTTGGGGTTACTCGGAGGGAACTTGCCCAATTGCAGAAAATTTATCCAAGCGAATTCTCTCATTACCCATGTTTCCAGAGATCACAGATAAACAGATTAATACAGTTATAAATGCTATAAAAGAATTTAAGATTTATGAATGATCAGCCTATAAGTATCTCGGTAGTCATGCCTGCTTACAATGAGGAAATGAGTATTGTTGATGCAGTAAAACAAAATATTGAAACATTTTCCTCCCAAAACCTAGATTACGAAATCGTTATAATTGATGATAACAGCACGGACCGCTCTTGGGAGATTATAAAAGAACTAGCAGAAAAATACCCTGAAGTTTTTTGCTATCATCATGAAAAAAACCTTGGGCCTGGAGGAGCCTTCCAAACGGGAGTAACTAAAGCGAAAAAAGAATACATTATTTTCGTTCCATTTGACAACCCACTAACCATTGATGATCTAAAATCCTACATACCTAGATTAGGTATTTGTGATGTGGTGGTGGGAGTGAGGGCAGAAAGAGTGGGTTACAATTTTTTCGCCAAAGTCGCATCATTTTTGTACAATAGAATTATGATTCCTTTGTTGTTCAATATAGGGGTTTCTGATGTTAACTGGATTCAAGTTTATCGACGTCATTATTTTGAAGATGGCACACTAAATATTGGGAAAACAAAGATATTTTTCCTTGTGGAACTCCTGATACAAGCGCGAAGAAATAATTTGATTATCGTCGAGATACCATCTGCAATGAACCGTCGTCTGTACGGAATACCCACATGTACCCGCTTTTCAGTAATGTGGGCAACATTTTGGGACGCCATTAAGTTTTTTATAAAAAGCAACAAAGGATAAGAGGCTATGAAGTGTGTACTAGTTGCTATAGGTTGGGAAAATATAGGTCTGCAGGCTCTTTCCGCCATGCTTAAGAAAAATGGGCATGAGGTCCATTTAGTCTATGATCAGGCGCTCTTTGACGATAAAAATTATCTATCTATCCCATGGATGGCAAACCTACTCAACCAAAAGGATCTGGTAATTCAAAAGATAATAGAACTTGAGCCTGATTTAGTTGGATTCCATGTACAAACCGTCCAATACCATGAAATGAGGGATATTGGAGAAAAAATTAAAGAGCATTATAATGTCCCTATTATTTTTGGAGGAATACATCCTCACTCAAGTCCAGATATGACTCTCTTAAAAGACGACCCAACAGTTGACATGATTTGCTTGAGTGAAGGAGAATACCCACTTCTAGAGCTTTGTAATAGTATTGATAAAGAGAGAATTGACTATTCAATAAAAAATATTTGGTTTCGACTAGAAGGCGGGTCACTGATTAAGAATGAAACTCGCCCTCTGATTGAAAATATAGATGACCTCCCGATAATTGACAAAGAGTTGTTCGAACCGCATGTTTCTATAAAATACTCTTACTTGTCGACGCCTTCTAGAGGTTGCCCATATGTTTGCAATTTTTGTTCTTTATCATTTTTAGGAGCCGAGGCTAAAAGATTGGGAGGACCAAGAGTTCGAGAACGGTCAGTCGATTCTTTAATCAGTGAACTAAAGGATCATGTTACTAAGTATAAATCGGAATGGGTTGATTTCCGTCAACCGGTTATGGCTTCAAGTAGAAATTGGACCGTCGAATTTTTTGAAAAATACAAAGATGAAATTGGTCTTCCATTTAGATGCTTTACTCATCCTCAATTAGTAAATGTACCTGCTATTCAAGCCCTAAGAAATGCGGGTTGTTTTGCAGTCCAAATGGGCGTCGAGTGCTGGGATGAAGAGGTGCGTAATGTAATCATTAATCGTAACGAAAGTAATGAAGATATTAAAAAGGCTTGCCTGATATTTGAAAAAATTGGTCAACCTTATGCTTTAGATTATATTCTAGGTCTACCTCGAGCACCCATCAAACTTCCAGATGGGTCGACAAGACCGATGACGCCTGAGGAAACCTTGGAATCTTATAGCAATGAGTTAATGGGTTTCACAGAATTTATTTCAGATCTTGAGTACTGTTATAGAATCGCTCCTTTTATGATTCAATATATGCCAGGAACCGATCTTATAGACCATGGTCTTGCTGCAGGAGATTTGAGTAACGAAGAGATTGAGCGGGTTAAGGAAGGTTTTCATGGTAATTACATGGCAGAAGGCTCCGTTTCCATAGCACCTAAGAAATTACGCCTTTTACAAGGGTACCGTGTGATGCTTAGGCTCAT
>JAPYPM010000140.1 GCA_029937635.1 Nitrospinaceae bacterium | reverse complement strand
AATGGCAGAATTTCCTTTTGCATATTTTCTTGCAGCGTAGAAATGATTTGTTGCGTCACCGTGTTTTCCTAACTTATCAAGACACAGTGCTTCATTATAATGCGACTCGCCCATGCTAGAATCAACCTTGGAAGCCATTTGAAAGTGTTTCAACGCAATGTCATAGTGGCCCTGTTTGTAATGGGAAATGCCTTCTTCATTATGCTTGTGAGCACAAGCATTAGAACCTTCACGCATAGGAAACTTTAAAGGTCCTTGATCAGCAAAAACAGGTACAGATAAACACATAAAGGTTAATATAAATAAAATAAGTGAAAAATTTCTCATCAGTTTATTCCTAATCAAAAAGTTTATGAAATAACAGGGATATCTTGATAAGACTATCCTAAAAATAATAAATACTTATGTGATTTTTTTCAGATATTACTATTTTGTCTGTATCCAACTGTAGTGTCTGGATTATTAAATTATTTATGAGAAATAAACTTGATTTTTTAGGTGGAACGACTAGTGGACAATGACTGTGGAAGGTGTTTAAAAAAGAAAACCGATTTTGAATATAGCGTGTATTGATTGCAATAAAATCAACCACCAATAGCATGCATAGCTCGCTGGGGCTGTTCAAAATCATCCAGGTTAATTTTGTGGCCGGGTTCTTTAACAAGTACTGCGTCTTTTATTGCTTTTACAATATCTTCATCAGAAGCGTTACCGCGAATTAGTTCTTTGAGATCTGTTTCATCTGTAGAGAAGAGACATGTGCGAAGTTTGCCGTTAGCTGTCATTCGAATCCGATTGCAGTGGTCACAAAATGGGTTGCTTACAGCAGTTATAATGCCAATACGTCCTTTGCCATCAGCGAAGTCATATTCACTGGCAGGCCCAATTTCTAATGAATTTTCTACGGGTACTAATTCGTGTTTTTCCCTTATAAGGTCAAGAATTTCGTGGCCAAAAAGTACTTTATCTCGTTTCCAATTTCGGTCGGAATCTAGAGGCA
This sequence comes from Nitrospinaceae bacterium, assembly GCA_029937635.1. Classification (GTDB taxonomy): domain Bacteria; phylum Nitrospinota; class Nitrospinia; order Nitrospinales; family VA-1; genus Nitromaritima. Next base: position 5,156 of record JAPYPM010000140.1, on the reverse strand, counting down.
TGAACTCAATGAAACGAATTTCAAAGCCTTCAGAGCGTCCCATTTCAATAAGCCCCAGAATTTCAGTTTCTGAGAAGTTCTTCATTGCGACAGCGTTGACTTTGATCGATTTAAAACCAACTTCAGCTGAAACCCTCATTCCTTCCAAGACTTCTTTTATACAATCTCTTCGATTCACGTCTCGGAACTTTTCTGGGTCAAGAGCATCGAGGCTTATATTGAGTCTTTTGAGTCCAGCATCTTTCAATGCCTTAGCGTGTTCTTTGAGAAAAAATGCGTTAGTGGTCATCGCAATATCCTCTATTCCATCTATCCTGGTGAGCATGCTAATGAGAGTAGGGAGATCTTTACGCATAAGAGGTTCACCTCCTGTGAGCCGTAGTCGTTTGATTCCCATCCCAGCTCCAATTCGAACAATACGGGTGATCTCCTCAAATGTGAGTAATTTGTCGCGAGGCATAAATTCGACATTGTCAGCCGGCATGCAATAAGTACAGCGAAAATTACAACGATCTGTAACAGAAATCCGTAGGTTTACTATGGTCCTACCCATGCCATCAACCAGTGTTTGCCTTGTGTTTTCTGTTAAAGCTGTCATTCCTCTCTCCCTGATAATATAGATTTATCAACCCACTTCATCGTCTGTCAGTTAAAATCCGCAAATCGCCGAGAACAGTCTTCTTTTACTTACCTACCTTAAGGATTAATCTAAATTATATCCTTTCCAATTGGATAATGCATCTGATTATTTAAGTTATTGTTTCTTGGTTTATAAAACCTATCGCTATTTTTAATCTTGCTTATAGGATTAGAGCTAAGTTTTGTGTAATATAATGAACCATAAAAAGGTTTCTTACATCTAAATAGATGTTAACCTACTATATTAGGGTTGTTTGAATTTTTTAAGTCAATAACCTATAATTAAGTAAGCGATTTCCCCAAAATATTTTCGGGGTATTTTTCGCTGATTTTTTGAGCCTTTAGATCCATCAGACTTTTAACAACAATTAGAACAGATGGGGTTTATTAAATGACCGTCTCTGAAGAAAAATTTTCCAAAAAATTTGACGAGGCTGCTGCTCATCCGAAATATCGAGGCGCGTACGATAAAGATGACGCTTTTGTTAAAGGGATGACTTTAGTTGAAGCCAAATTTAAGGATACTAAGATATACTTATTGGCAGATAAGGTGGAAGATCGCATTTATAGCGCAAAATTTTTTGCTTACGGTGGTAAAGTCTCAGTTGCTATTGGTGAGACCCTTTGTACTATGATCAAAGGGCTAACAATTGATGAGGCGTGTTCGTTGAGAGGAGAGGACATTGAGGTATGTCTAAGGGATGAGCCAGAAGTTTCCGCAGTTCCTGAGTCTAAGAACAAAGCTTTTGCTAATGTTGAAGAGTTACTTAAAGTTGTCCAACAGGGATATCCAGCAGCTAAAGCAGTATCAGAAGTAAGTGCATCTATAGATAAAAAGGCGGTTAAAGCAGTGTCTTCCTCCGAGCTATCTATGGCCGAACAGGCTTGGATGGGTTTAAGTAAAGAAGATCAAATTATACAGATAAATATAGTTCTTGATGATAAAGTTCGTCCCGCTTTAATGTCCGATGGTGGAAATGTCCAAGTGTTGGATGTTGTTGATGGCGAAAAAGTGATGATCCAATATCAAGGAGCATGCGGAAGTTGTGGATCTTCTTTGGGAGCCACGTTATCATTTATGGAACAAGCCTTACGGAAAGAAATTCATAATGAATTGATCGTTATTCCCAATATGTGATTTTTTTGGGAACTTGGGTCAAATTCTGCTTTGATAAGTTTTATCAGTAGTTATTTATAACAATACAATTCCCCTTTCTAAGGGAGCAATAATATATATGGAAACCAAAGAAAAATCAGTAACCGAAGCTATAGATAAAGATTACAAGTACGGATTCACTACTAATGTCGAATCTGATACGTTTGCTAAAGGTCTTGACGAAGGGGTTGTTCGAGCTATTTCTAAGAAAAAAGGCGAGCCTGAGTTCATGCTTAATTTTAGACTAAAGGCCTACGAAAAATGGTTAACGATGAAAGAGCCTACGTGGCCGAATGTTCAATATCCAAAGATTGATTTCCAAAACATTTCTTATTATTCCGCTCCAAAGCCAAAAAAGAAATTGGCAAGTTTAGATGAGGTGGATCCTGAGATTCTTAATACCTTTGAAAAGTTAGGAATTCCTTTGGAGGAACAAAAAAAGTTGGCTAACGTTGCGGTGGATGCTGTTTTCGATAGTGTTAGTGTGGCTACAACGCATAAAAAAAAGTTGATGGAGGTGGGTATTATTTTCTGCTCTTTTTCCGAGGCAGTGAAGGATTACCCTGAGTTGATTGAAGAATACCTAGGAACAGTGGTTCCTATAGGAGATAATTATTACGCTGCGCTTAATAGCGCAGTATTTACCGACGGGTCTTTTGTGTATATACCTCCAGACACTATTTCCCCTATGGAATTATCTACCTATTTCAGAATCAATACTGAAGAAACAGGCCAGTTTGAACGTACCTTGATTATTTGTGCTGAGAATAGTTATGTTTCTTACCTTGAGGGTTGTACGGCGCCTCAGTTTGATACTAACCAATTGCATGCAGCTGTCGTAGAACTTGTGACTTTGGACAGTGCTGAAATTAAATATAGCACTGTACAAAACTGGTATGCGGGAGACCCTGAAACCGGTAAGGGTGGAATTTATAATTTTGTTACTAAACGTGGAAAATGCCAGGGTGAAAAGTCGAAAATTTCTTGGACTCAAGTAGAAACGGGGTCTGCAATTACATGGAAATATCCAAGCTGTATCTTGCAAGGAGATGGTTCGGTGGGAGAATTTTATTCAGTCGCTCTCACCAATGGGTATATGCAGGCAGATACTGGAACTAAAATGATGCATATCGGAAAGAATACCCGGTCGAGCATCATTTCAAAAGGAATCTCCGCTGATCATTCTAGTAATAGCTACCGCGGTCAGGTTAAAGTAGGAAAGAACGCAACAAACTCAAGAAACTACACACAGTGTGATAGCATGTTGGTTGGGGATCAATCAAGCGCTCACACGTTCCCATATATTGAAACGGGAAATAGTTCTCTGCAGATCGAGCATGAAGCATCCACTTCAAAGATTAGTGAAGAGCAGTTGTTCTATTTTGAGCAACGAGGTATTTCGCGGGAAAATGCTATTGCGACTCTCATAAATGGATTCTGTAAGGATGTTTTTAAACAACTTCCTATGGAATTTGCAGTGGAAGCACAAAAGCTCCTTACCTTAAAACTAGAAAATAGCGTCGGCTGATATTTTTATTTCCTAAAGCTTTACGAAGCTTGAGAGGTCAGCTAGGTTTCGTCTGGAGGGTATTCTTGATCCTTACAGGCACAACTTTAAATAAAATAGGAAACAGTTTAATGTTAGAAATAAAAAATTTGCATACTGCAGTTGAAGGAACCGAAATCCTGAAGGGGATTTCTCTTACGATTAAAAAGGGTGAGGTCCATGCTGTGATGGGTCCAAACGGCTCGGGTAAAAGTACTCTGGCTAAAGTTTTATCGGGCCATCCTGCATATGAAGTGACCTCTGGTGAGGTGTTATTTCAGGGTAAAAATCTACTTGATTTGAGCACCGAGGAACGCTCTCTAGCTGGAATATTTATGGGTTTCCAATACCCAGTCGAAATTCCAGGAGTTAATAACGCAGAGTTTCTTCGAATGGCCTATAACGCTAGATTGCTCAACGAAGGAAAAGACGAAGTTGACCCTCTTGACTTTAACGATATTCTTCAGGAAAAGATGGATATGCTTGGTATGGAGGATAAATACAAAGAACGTAGCTGTAATGATGGGTTTTCGGGTGGCGAAAAGAAAAAAAATGAAATTCTTCAAATGGCTATCTTAAAACCCGTACTATCTGTTCTTGATGAAACTGATTCTGGTTTGGATATTGATGCTCTCCGAATCGTTGCAGATGGGGTTAATAAGTTAAATAGCGAAAACAATGCACTCATTTTAATTACCCATTACCAGAGATTGCTGGACCATATTCAACCTAACTTTGTTCATGTTCTCAGTAATGGGAAAATTATTAAGACAGGCGGTAAAGAGCTAGCGCATGAACTTGAAGCGCAGGGCTACGACTGGTTAACCACAGCGAATTGAGGAAATTTTATGTCGAGCACAATTGAAGAATCTAAAAATGGTGCTGAGTCAGCAGTTCTTACTCTCCATAAACAATTTCTTGATGCCGGTCAACCTAGTGCTGATTTTTTGCCATTTAATAAAAAGGCTCTTGATGTATTTGAAAGTTTGAAATTTCCTCACCGTAAACATGAGATGTATACCTTTGTTAATACCAAGAGTCTAGCAGATACGTCCTTTTCTTTAAAAACAGAAAATTTTGTTCAAAAGAGTTTTGCTCAGCAACATATTTATGCAGGTTGCGAGCGGAGTCACTTGACTTTTGTCGATGGTGCATTATGCCCTGAGTTGTCTGATGCCACAGCACTTGGTACCAGCGTGAAGATTGGATCTTTGGTAGAAGCCATAAAAGATGAATCGTATAAAAATATTTTACAGAAAAGTATTGAGCAGGAAAATGACGTGTTTGCTTCTATTAACAGTGCTTTTATGAATCAGGGAGTAATGATTAGGGTCGGCAGAGATAAACAAGTTGGAGTTCCATTGCAGATTCTTAATGTTTCAAGTGGAGGGAAAAATGGGCCAGTGATGACAGTGCCAAGAGCGTATATTCATCTCGAGCCTTTATCCGAATTAAAATTAATTGTTAAATATGTTGGTGATGGAGACAACTATTTTGTCAATTCGGTGCAGGATATTGTTGTTGAAGATAACGCAACCTTGACTCATATTCAAATAGAAGCAGACTCTAAAGAGGCTTGGAACTTTTCAAAAAACAGAATTTTTTTAAGACGTGATAGCAAGTACTTGGGTTATCAAACTGTAAGTGGAACTCGTTTGGTTCGTAATCACAATGAAGTATGGTTGAATGAGCCTGGAGCAGAAATGGAACTGAACGGGGTTAGTGTCTTAGAGGGTGATGAGCAATCTCATCAGTTCATTCGTGTTCACCATGAAGTAGAAAACTGTACTAGCCATCAATATTTTAAAAATATTA
>JAPYPM010000139.1 GCA_029937635.1 Nitrospinaceae bacterium | reverse complement strand
GAGGAGGATAGAATTGAAATACTAAAACAGGCTGTTGCAACTGGAGCAGAATATGTTGATATCGAAACGTCTACTCCAAAGGAACTGTTGAAGCCATTTTTAGAATCCGAACACAAATCAAAGGTCATACTTTCGTACCATAATTTTACGGATACTCCTGAGGGAATAGGCCATCTTTATGAATTAATGTGCGCGATGCCGGCGGATATACTTAAGATTGTTACTTATGCCCGTGACATTAACAATAACCTCGCTTTATTTGATCTTTTGCGCCGATCCAAAAAGGATGATAAAAAACTTATCGCATTGTGCATGGGGGAGAAAGGAGAAGTAAGTCGTATTCTTTCTCCACTATTAGGAGGGTTTTTAACTTTTGGGTCGCTAGAAACAGGTAAGGAAACTGCTCCAGGTCAAATCACTAGTTCAAACTTGAGAGATATTTATCGCGTATGCGATAAGCGAAGCTCGTTTAAGATTTATGGCGTGATAGGAAATCCAGTCTATAAAAGTATGGGATATCTTATCCATAATCGAGCATTTAAAGAAATAGGGTCGAATGATATTTATATCCCTTTCCTTGTAGATAACGTGGAGAAATTTTTTAAAGGGTTTAGTCCATATTTAGAGGGTCTGAGTGTGACTATGCCATTTAAGGAAGATATTATTTCGATGATGGATGAAATAGATGAGATGGCTACAAAAATAGGAGCGGTCAATACCGTGGTGCGCGAGGGGAAGGGATGGAAAGGTTACAATACTGATTGTATGGGTGCTTTGAAAGCCATAGAAAAACATGTCGATCTTAAAAATAAAAATGTGCTAATTATTGGTGCGGGAGGAACAGCAAAGGCAATCGGACAAGGAATTTATGAGAAAGGTGCGAAGATTACTGTCACCTACAATCGAGATAAAGAAAAAGGAATTCAATTAGGCCGGGAGCTAGAAGCAAAAGTTGTCAGTATTCAGGAGATAGATAATGAAGAAATAGATGTGCTTATAAACTGTTCGCCAGTTGGAATGAGCCCAAACCTTGAAGAAACACCAATTTCGTCGCGTTGTTTGCGAAAGGGAATGGTTGTTTTTGATTCTGTTTATAACCCTCTTGAGACTCGTTTGATTCGGGAGGCTAAAGTGGCAGGATGTGTCACAATTTCGGGGGTCGAATTATTTGTCAATCAAGCTGTTGGACAGTTCGAGCTCTGGACGCGACAAAAGGCTCCCGCAGAGCTTATGCGTGATGTTGTTTTGCAGGGACTGGACAGTAAAATATAGTCTATAGTAGTATTTCTTTGCACTAAAAAGATTCACTTTTATACCTTGGAACTTTAGGGTCAACTACTTGTGACCAGGCATCAATCCCCCCTGTTAGGTGATAAACTTTCTTAAACCCAGACTCTAGCAAAATCTGTGCTCCTAAGAACGCTCTCTCCCCATGATGGCAATAAACTGCAATTACATCTTCAAACATAATTTCTTGAACTCGATCTACTAATTCATTTAGTGGAATATGGTTCGATCCGTTAATAGAAGTAAGAGAGTGTTCCCACTCTTCACGCACATCTATTAGGCAAATGTCTTCACCTTTTTTAAGCCTTTCATTAAGAACAATCGGTTGGATGTGTAAAATTTTACTAGTTGTCATTAGGTTTTTAAATCTAGTTTTAATTTATTTGCCAATACAAAAAGAATTAAAAATTTGATCCAGTAATTCGTCCTCTACAACCTTACCTAAGATAGTTGCAAGATGATTCATTGCGATACTAAGGTCAATAGCTACAAACTCTTCGGATAACTGACTTTTTAATGAGGTAAGAGTTTTTTCTAACGACGAGGAAGCCTGAACTAAGTTTAAGCGGTGCCTTTCACGCGATATAAAAATTGCTTCGCCGTTTGTTTCTTCTTTTATAACGCAACTATAAATAGCATTTATAAGAGAATCAAGGCCACTTTGTTCTTTAGCAGAAATGAAAACAACTTTGTCGATTTTAATTTTTTGGCTTAGTTGTTCGATTGGCCACTGTTCGGGCAGATCACATTTGTTGATGACAACTAGTTTAGGCTTCTCATGTATTTCTTTGCAAATGAGATCATCATTTTCGTCTAGAGGCTGCGAACGGTCAAAAATGACAAGAGTGAGGTCAGCGTTATCAATGGCTAATCGAGTTCTTCTGATACCTTCTAGTTCAATAGTTTCTGGGTGTCTACGTAGACCAGCGGAATCAATAATATTAATATGAGTGTCCTTAATACGCACTTTTTCTTCTAGTGTATCTCGGGTGGTTCCCGGGTGTGGGGTGACAATAGCTCGGTCCTCTTGAAGAAGAGTATTAAGTAAACTAGATTTTCCAACATTAGGTTTGCCTGCAAGAGCCACTGATGCTCCATCCCTAGAAATTTTCCCTTGTTTATAGGTGTTGATCAAATTTATTATTTCTTCACGTACTTGTTTTAGCTCACTGATTGATGAATCTCGTTTTTGAAAATCTAATCCTTCTTCAGGAAAATCGATAGCTGCTTCTACCTGACTCAGAACAAAGAGGAGGCGATCATAGAGCTCTGTAATTTTTTTAGAAAGGCGCCCTTTTAGTTGCAGAATCGCTGCCTGCAGGGCTTTATCAGAAGCTGCTGATATAAGATCAGCAACTGCTTCTGCCTGTGACAAGTCTATGCGACCATTCATAAATGCACGGCGCGTAAATTCACCTGGTTCGGCAAGGCGTGCGCCATAGTCAAGGACCAATCCGAGTATTCGAGATGAAACAAATGTTCCGCCATGAGCACTAATCTCAACCACATCCTCACCGGTATAACTTTTGGGATTTTTGAACCAGGTAAGCACAACTTCATCTATGCAGTTTCTAGTTGTTGGGTCATAAATAGAGCCGAAATGAGCTTTGTTCGGGGAAATTTTTTCTACTGGGTTGCCACTGGGAGTATGAAAAATTTTTAGAGCAACCGACAGTGAACCCATTCCACTTGAACGGATTATACTTATTCCTCCTTCACCTTTTGGTGTGGCTATGGAAGCAATGATGTCACTCATAATAAAACTTAGTAAAGCTATGGTTATGTAAAAAGACTACCCTAAAAAAAATTAGAATAGCAATAAAAAGGAAAGGATTCACCCTATGGCGGGGCACTAGTCTTTGCTAAATTTATAGATATAGGCTTGTTGCGATATAGTTAGTATATTGTTAACTGTCCAGTATAGAACTAAACCCGATGGAAAAGACATAAATAGAAAAGTAAATACAATAGGCAACATCATCATGATTTTTTGCTGCATTGGGTCGCCGATGGATGGGTTAAGTTTCTGCTGTAGAAACATAGTAGCTCCCATTATGACAGGCCAGACATAATAAGGATCGGCAACAGAAAGGTCTTTGATCCAGCCAACGAATGGAGCGCCACGTAGCTCTATGGAAAAAAAGAGTGCATGATACAGTCCTATGAAAACAGGTATCTGGAGAAGCATTGGTAGACAGCCACCAAGGGGATTGACTTTATGTTTTTTATAAAGTTCAATCATTTCTTCATTCATTTTCTGGCGGTCACCCTTATGTCGTTCTTGAATGATCTTAACGTAGGGCTGCACTTTATGCATCCCCTTCATCGACTTAAAACTTTTGTGTGTGAGTGGGGCGAAGATAATTTTAATAATGATAGTTACAAATATGATCGCCCAGCCGTAGTTGTTAAACATTTCATAGAAATATTGGAGTGCTTTAAGCAGGGGTTTTACTAGGAATGCAAACTTATTTCCAAACCAACCATAGTCCATAAGGCGTACTAATTTATGACCTGATTTTTCTAGCACCTGTAATTCTTTGGTGCCGGCATATAAAATATGAGAAGAAGAGGCGGATGATTGGACGCTTTCCATTTTTAATCCAACATAAACGTTATCACCATATTTTTTTACGACAGCAGATTTAATTCCTTCTTTAGGAATAAGCGCCGTACCAAAATATTTATTTTGAAAAGAGGTCCATGCTAGGTCACCACGGTGAACGACTTCATTGATAATGTCTTCAGGTGACGTTTCCAAGCGCTCATTATTCACAAAAGTTGTAGCCCCGCTAAAAACGATATAATCTGTTTGCGAAGTGACCTTCCCTCCCATACCTGGGCCATATAAAACGTTATAAGTTAAGTTTTGAGAGGCAAAAGTAGGCGCTTTAATTTGTGTTTCAACTTCAACCATAAAGTTATTATAGCGAAAATTAAACTCGCGAATTACTTCTAAACCAGAGGAGTGCACCAGTTGCATTTTAAGGTTTCCCGTAGGTTGAGATTCGGAAAGCTCCATAGACAACGTAGAAGGTTGGTAGTAAGCGTTTTGTAAGATATTGGTAACCTGGCTATTGTCCGATTCGAGTGACAACGGAAGGGGGTTATTTGCTTTTTGCTCGACAAGGTCTATAGGTTCTCCATTAGCTGTCTTGTGCTGAGAGAGCAATATATTTTTAATCACCGCTCCTTTATTAGTAAAGATATAAGTGGCGACTCCTGTTGAAATTTTTATGGTGGATTCTTCTCCTGGAAAATCTTGTTCGTTAATATTTTGCCCAGGCGACGTAGCACTAGATGGTTTAGAGAGTGTTTTTGATTTTCCAATTGATGAGGGTTGTTGTGATACCCCGAGATTGTTCGATGAGGGGACCTCTGCAAGTTGCTTTTCCAGCTCGAATTGAGAAGGGGGTGGCCCTTCGATCATAGACATAATATACCCCCAGCCAATGAAAACACCGAGAGATAAAACAAAGGCAACTAATAATCTATTTTCCAAGCAGACGACCTCCGCGCTATTTTAAAGGGTCAGAACCGCCACCATGATAGGGGTGACATTTAAGTAGTCTCAAAAGTGAAAGCCAAAGGGCTTTGGGCATGTTGTGTTTTTCAAGTGCTTGCGCCGAATACTCAGAACAGCTTGGGTAAAATCTACAACTATCCGGTAAAATCGGAGAAATTATTTTTTGGTAAACTCGTATAAGCTTGATAAAAAGCTCGTTTGTCACAGTTCTAAGAAGCATAATATTTAAAGATCGCGTGGTGGCCAAAAGGAGAATTTTCCCCTTAGACTATCTTTTGACAGGGAGGGATTGAAAAATCTTTCTCTCGATAATTGAAACAGGAAGGGTAATAAGATTCCTTCCTGATACAATAACAATATCCATGGCAGGTTCGATTTTACCTTTTATATTACGAAAAACTTCCCGTATTTTTCTTTTGGCTAGATTGCGAACTACTGCATTACCTATTTTTTTAGAAGCAATAACACCCAACCTTTGTCTATCAAGACCGTTAGGTAAAAAGAATACAGTGCAAAAATTTTCTATCCGGTATCTTTTGCCTTGATCCATTACCTGCTCAAATTGAGGCCTTTTAGTAAGGTGCTCCTTTTTTCTAAACGAATATTTCCCCATGGAATTAAACAGTCAAACGTTTGCGTCCTTTTCGCCTTCGGTTGGCCAGAATTCTTCGACCTCCAGGAGATGAGCTTCTTTTAAGGAACCCGTGGGTTCTCTTTCTCTTGACATTTTTAGGTTGAAACGTCATTTTCATAGCGAAACCATACCTTTATTAGATTAGAACGGTTCTACAACCTACTGATAAAATAGAGACTTTGCTCCTTTTTTATGGTCGGTGGTGAGAATGTAGATTGGGATTATTTCACCGGATTGGTTCCTTTGTCAAGTGATAAATCCCAGTCTCTAAAAGACTTTTTAGTTTGGAGGCAATGTGAAGTGGAAAGTACGGTAATTTCATTACCTTTCAACTTAATAATTATATGAGATGACACGAAATTCAATGGTTAACTTTTGTATTTTTTAGTTTTACTTTATGAAATGTGAGATGAGTGAAATTAGTTTTATCAGTAGCTGTCATGGTAGTAATTTAATGAGAGATTTTAAGTTGAATATATATACATCTTAAAGATAGGATTTTTATTAAACAGAGTGCGGGGTTACTTTGCTAAAAATCAAGAGTATATAAAATATGAATAAAAACTTTTCTGAGCCAATAGATAAAGTTGATCGAAATTTAAAAAAATACCGGTTAGCAGCGGTTAGTTTTTTAGTTCTTAATGTGGTGTATGTCATTATTGCTTGGTGGAAGATGCCTCCAGTAGATTTAGAAATGAGTAGGGTGGTCTATGG
>JAPYPM010000138.1 GCA_029937635.1 Nitrospinaceae bacterium | reverse complement strand
ATCCTACAAAGCTCAAGTATCTGCCCCAAACCTAAAGTCAAAAATATAATCGCTGTGGAAAAGGCAATTCCTGAAAAGGAACCAAATAAAAATAATTTATATTTTTCGTAAAAAGAAAGAAGGAATATGATTATAAAAAAAACAACACCAAATATCAGCCCGTACTTCATAGAATACAAAGGCCCCAGTGGGACAGACATCCCTATAACAAAAGATGTTATCAAAATAAGCTTTAAAGATGAGGAAGTTGCAAGATTTCTCAATAAATAAAAAACTAAGCCCAATTGAAAAAAAAGTAAGCCTTGTTGATAATCTAGAGCTAGAAATGATTCATTACTGGCAACAAAAACTACACTAAACAAAATAAATTGTGCCCTGAGAAAAAATTTATTTTCTTTTTTAGTTGTAAAGTTTACTATTTCCCAGATCACCCAGATTACCCCTAGCCAAGCTAGAAGCGTTTGAAATGTAAATAAAAATCTAAATCCCATTACAGCATGGTTTTCTGGAGTAACTAAATAGGCCAGATAAGAGGTTAAAACTTCCAAGAAATACCCGTGTATGATAACCATCTCCTTGAGCGCTTCACCATTTTTTAAAAAAGTATATAGAAACCCAATTTTCTCTCCTTCATGATAAGTGTCAAACGGGAAATCAAAAGGGTTTTTACTTTCTATCAAGTTCTTAAAAAATGCATTTTGCATTAAGTTAAAAACCCAAAATAGCGCAATCGCACCAACCAGAACCACCTCTTTATTCTTAATAGCTGCCAAAAATATATTTTTAGTTGTCCTAGCGATTCTATCGTAAAAACTATTAATCACTATAAAATCGACTCTGTACAAAAAAATTGCTGAAACGCTTGGAATAAAAAATAAAATAAAAAATTGAATGTAGTTTGTCGGGGAATAGTTGTATTCATACGCTACCTTGTAAAGCCGAAAGGGGGGATTCATTTGCAAAACTAGGTACTTGGCTGCTATAGAAACAAGAACCAGCCCAAAAATAAGCGTAAGTAAACGTTTAACGTTCATTTTCTCTGTTACCTATCATTTGAAAAATTTATTCAAACTTAAGTTGAATGAAGGGTGCAATTAGTAACTGGAATGGCTAGTCAAAGACATGCCATGTCAACTAAAAAAACGAAAACGAAAAATAAACCATAGAGCGGCCACACCGTCTTTCCAACCTATTTTTTTACCATCCTCGTAATCTCGGCCACTGTATGAAATGGGAACTTCATATATGCGGAATTTATTAAGAGCAACTTTACAGGTAAACTCAGGCTCAAAACCGAAACGGTTCGATTTTAGAGTAAAAGCATCAAGAACTGTCCTCCTAAAAACCTTGTAACCCGTCTCCATATCAGTGAGGCATAAATTGGTACACATATTACATAGTGTGGTTAAAATTTTATTACCCACGTAATGCCAGAAGAAAAATACTCGGTGAGGTCCACCCAAAAAACGAGAGCCATAAACCACATCAGCACGACCATCGAGAATGGGCTTTAACAATTCAGGATAATCTGTGGGGTCATATTCGAGATCTGCGTCCTGAACTACTATAATTTCACCTTCTGCCTTATCGAACCCGACACGTAAAGCGCTTCCTTTCCCAGCATTTTTTTGTTGGTAAATTACTTTAAACTTTTCTCGCTCTTCATATTTCTTAAGCAGTTGTCGAGTTCCATCAGTAGAAGCATCATCGACAATTATGATTTCCTTCTCTAGATTTACTGCCTCCACACGAGAAATCAGTTCATCTAAAGTTTTTTTTTCGTTATGAACCGGGATAACAACTGATAGTTTCAAAACAAAATCCTCTAAAACGGTTCACTTAAATGACTCAGCAGAATTTTCTTATTTGCGTTGCTGTGACTATGTCAGTAAAAAAAGATGTGCTGAGATAGCTCATAGTTTAACTCTCAATTAAGCAGATTAAACAATTCAACTGTTTTCTATGATATCAACAAAAGTTAAAATTACTTCTTTAACTAACAAAAGCAGGGACCAAACCGATATTATTAAAAAAATTCAAATTAATTTTAAATATTTTAAAATAAATTGACATCTTAACAAACTACACTCCATTTTCAACATAACTTACTTATTTGCTGAAATCACATTCCCCTTTGAATCATAATATTATTAACAAACTTACTCTTAAAACTTTTTAATTGAAGCATTTTTTTACTTTAACCCTTGATAAGGTAGCTATCCAATGAATCCAAAAATATTAGACGATTTTGCTGCAACGGAAATACGAACGGACTCAAGTCTTGTTTTGAAACACCTAGACGTACTGGAAGAAATGGTCCGCATAGATAGTCGTAGTTTCAGCGTCAATGAATTTAAAGGCGACCGGAAAACCCCTTCAGACATGAAGGAAATATTAGACTGCGCAAGTAAATACCTTCGGGAACTAGGATTCAAAAACATAAAAATTAACACCCCTCCTGAAAGTTCTGTTAACGCTACACCTATCTTACTGGCGGAACTGGTAGTTTCTTCCAAAAAACCCACCCTTCTTTTTTATGCGCATCTAGATAAGCAACCTTATATGGATGATGAAAAATTTGAAAAGTGGGGAGGGATAGCACCTACCAAACTCACATGGAACTCTGACAAGACTAGAGCCTATGGCAGGGGTGCAGCTGATGATCTAAGCGGTGTTATTGCAATAGGGTTGGCGATTGATGCAACTCTACGGGCCATCGAATCTGACAAAAACAACCTTTTTAAAGACAAATTCCTAGCATTACCTTGCAATATAAAAATACTTTACGAAACTGAAGAGGAGTGTGGTTCACACTCTTTAGTGGAACAAATTTCACAGAATCAAGAATTCTTCAATGATGTCGATTACGTGGTCATTACCGATGTGATTAACCCTGCCACTGGCCATCCTGGTCTCACTACCTCACTTCGAGGTATTACTCAGTTAGAGGTCTCTATTGATTTCAGTAAAACAGCTAAATTAGATGCCCAAACTGCCCTTTATAAATTACTAGCCACATTAATCCGAGAAGATCATTCTTTAGCTATAGATGCAATTGCTAAAGCAGATATACCTGTTACAAAGGAAGAAAAAACTGGTTTTTCATATGTCCCAACTACTGTCAACTTATTGAGGAACTCTGCAGGTTTATTACCAGAAACTTCGCTTACCGTACCAGCTGAAATAACGTCAATATTGGAAGCTCAACTCAGAAAGTCCGCCGTCAATGCTAGACCAGGGCACCGTGTTGCAGGTAGTATAATTTTTGGTCGTGCTGGAGCTCGAATTCGTTTTAACCCATGCTCCAATCCTGAGGCACTTCAATTAAAACTTCTAGAATTTTTTAAAAAAAACAACCCATTTAATCTCAAAATAACTGTTCGAAGATTTGCGGAGGAATCAAAATATACATCATTCGACTTAATTTTAGCATCATCAACCAAGGACCCTCACTCTGGAGTAAATGGAGGGCCGTTTCCAATAGCAGAGCTACAACTTGCTCGAATGATTGACAGCTTAATAAAAAGTGACGGCTCTCTTCCGCCTGAAATTCAAAAAGCCTGTGGCGCAACTTTTGACAAATCAATAATTGAAACTTGCTCTCTATTTGTTAAGGAAGACGAAACAGTAAAACTCTTTGAAGATTCTAGTGCCAAGGCCATAGTAGAAATTCGGCTTGCCCCGGGGAATCAGGAAAAAAAAGCTGAAAACGCTCTTAAGGAATACTTACAAAAAAAACTTCCTAAAAATTGCAAGATGAAAATGAAATTCGATAGAGGAGCCTCTCCGTGGATCACACCCATAACACACCCCATATTTCCAGTGGCTTTGGAATCTTTAGAGATGGGCTATGGTCAAAAAGCTTGTATTTATGGATGTGGAGGTTCTATACCCTTTGTTGCCAAACTAACCGACGCCATTCCCAGAACTCAGCCTTTATGCCTTGGACCGTATGACCCTGATTCACGAATGCACGAACCTGGAGAAAGTCTTTCATTAGTAGACCTATTAGGTTGCACAAGGTCTATTCTTCACTTAATAGCTAGAATAAATAAAGTATTTAAAAAATAAGGTGTCTATTTGATTTTTATTTTTTACTTTCAGTACTTCCTATAACAGTTTTATTTCTCCCGCTGTTCTTTGCTTCATAAAGGGCCTTATCCGTGATATGAACTAGCTGATCAACATTTTCCATGCAATCTTTATTTAGCTCTACAACACCGCAACTAATAGTCACACTAAAGCCTGACTCGTTCTCATCAAAACTCAGCTTCATCATTTCTTCTCTAATTCGCTCTGCAATTTTAAAAGCACCCTGGGCATTGGACTGGGGAAGAACCATTAAAAACTCCTCTCCTCCATATCGAGCGGCAATGTCATTAGTACGACAAAATTTTTTCAACAAAGAAGCAAGAGCTACAAGAACATCATCTCCTTTTAGATGTCCGTAAGTATCATTAACATCTTTAAAATGATCCACATCCAAAAGAACTAATGATAAAGGAGTGCCATAACGTGTACTCCGTTCAAACTCAATTAATAAAGATTTATCTAGGTATTGGCGGTTTGAAATACCTGTCAATCCATCAGTCACCGCTAAGGTCCTTGTCTGTTCGTACAAAACCGCGTTACTGACCGACATTGCAATAAACTCGGATAGGTTTAAAATAAAGTCCAGATCTTCAACGTCTACCGAGTCTTGAGTAACATCATTGATATTTAAGACCCCTACGATTTCTTTTTCGATCATTAAGGGAATTGTCACAAAATAACCCTCTTTAAAAAGAGGGTTACCCGCCCCCCGATAATAAGAAGAAGCACTAAAATCTGGCTCTAGAACATATTGACCGCTTAAGACCGCAGCTTTCATTATTGGGGAACTCGATAGAGGAATTGAAAAAGAACTCTCTATCTCCGGATGGTTGTGACATATCAAATTCAATTTTCGTTTATCTTTGTCGTAAAGGAATAGTGTGAAGTAATCTATAGAAAAAACGGAAGGCAGCTGGCTGATAAGCACAGATGAAATCTCATCCAAGCTTAATAGACTTATGGCTTTATGAAGGTTAATCAACTCCTGATAACGGTGTTGATTCCATTTAATTTTACTCATTCTTGAAATTCCCTTTAAACGGAATAAAAAAACTGTCGAAACTATAAAAAAAATGCTCGACTTGTCAAAAATATGACGAAAGCTATTTTTCTAAGCAATACTCGAAGATTTCCCCTCCACAAAAAAATTCCTAACTATATAGTTCTTATGGTTTATAGCGTTATTCACTTAACTCTTCTAAGGAAATAACTTTACAACTGGTATAAAAATTGCTTTTAAGATAATTTAGGAAGTATTCACTCATACGCTTGCAATTGTAAGATATCATGAATTTTTTAAAAAAAAATAGACTAATTGCCCTATTAATTCTTCCCATACTGATTTTGGCGATCGGTGTGGAGAAAAAAGTTTACGCACAAGAGCAGGAAACTGGAGGAATGGCTCCGGTAAAACAAATTAAGCAAATAAAGATAGGTCCTCACCCACAATATACAAGACTTATTTTGGATATTGCAGGACCTGTAGAATATCAGGTCACGGCTAACTTTGTAGAAAAAAAAATTGCTCTTGTATTTAATGATACGTCAGTAACACCAAAAGTACGATCGAGAAAATATCGCGATAAAAACCTTGCGGCAGTTGGTGTCCAGTCTAATAAAAATCAAACCACTTTAACCCTCCAATTAAAAAATTCAAACACTCGTTTTTTTCACCACAAAAACAAGTCTGCCTCCCAGATAATTCTAGATCTAAAGGGAACTACTGAACCATTTCTCAAAACCAAAATTGGCAAAAAAAAAGAAAAAAAGAAAAAATCAAAACCTGAAAAAACTAAAGTCGCAAAGATGAAGGGCCTATCACCTGATCAAGTAAAAGAGGTTATTTTAAAAGACGACGAAGAAAGAAAAGAAAGCGGCTGGGAAGAATATCAAAAAGCTTTAAAAGTCTATCAAGACGGAAAGTTTGCCAATTACACGATCGAAATTGATGGCGAAATTGATCCGGAAACTGGGGAAACAGAAAAAATAGAAAAAAACGAAACTGGAGCAATTAATCTATTTAGAAAATACGCCAAAGACTATCCAGACAGCCCTCTTTTACCAAATATA
>JAPYPM010000137.1 GCA_029937635.1 Nitrospinaceae bacterium | reverse complement strand
TGACGAATGCGCACTATAAGCCGGTCCACTTCCGCGTTTTCATAACCGACAAAGTTAAGTTGCCTCTTACCGGTCTGACTGGAGTGCCATATCTGAAATAAGTCCGGGTCAACTCCCATGCTCCACCCAAGAATAATAGCGTCAAAATTGTGTGTATTAACAAAATCTTTAAGAAATACAGCCCATTCAAATATTTGAGTATTACACTTAATGCCAATTTTGCTCCATCCATTTTGCGCAATGGTAAGTATATTTTTTCGAATAGAATTTCCATTATTCGTAATCAGGTTGAATTCAAAAACTTTTCCATCTTTTTCGAGAAACCCTTCATCATTCTTTTCCCAACCAAGTTTACGCAGAATCTTAAGCGCTTCATCAGGGTTATAAGATAGAGGCTTAACATCTTGGTCATACCAGTCTGTCATTTTTGCATAGGGTCCAGTTATCCTCTCCCCTTCTCCATAAAGCACATGCTTTATAATCTGATCAACATCAATTGCCATACCCAAGGCCCTCCTCACATCGGGTGAGCTGAAAAGTGGGTTTCTTATGTTGTATCCAATATAAGCAAAAAAATAACCCAGACTGGAAAAATTCTGATACTTATCCTCCTTCTTAAAACGCATTACTTGATGCGGTTCGACGCTGTAATTATCAACGGCACCAGCATAGAACTCCATTTCACGGGTAAGTGGATCTGGAATTACGCGCATAATGTATTCCTGATATTCGGGAGGCCCCTCCCAATAATCATCGTTTCGCTCAAGACGTATTATTTCGTCTGATCTCCATTCGGCAAACCTGAAAGGTCCTGTACCGATTGGTTTTCGATTAAACTGGCTGTCTCTAATGTTGAATTCTTTTGGATCATTATTATTAAGAAGAGCCTCATTTATTAAGGCTTCCTCGTTTAAAAGGTGTTCAGGTAAAATTCCCATTGACCACGAGTTAATAGCAGATGAAAATAATCGTTTGTAAGTAATTATTGCCTTATATCGTCCATCTGCAAGAGCATGTTTTACTGGCTCGTAATCCGAACGACGAGGAGAAGCTGTTTTCACATTCATAATAGATCGATAAGTAAATAGGACATCACCAGAATCAAATTCGTGACCATCATGAAAACGAACACCACGTCTCAAATTAAAAGATATTATAGGGTTGTGTTCGGTCAACGGAAGAATTTCAGCAAAGTTAGATTTCAACAGATTATGCTGACTTTTTTTTTTCGCGCTGATAAAATCATCATAGGGGAATTTTTCAAAATACTCTTCCCCAATCCATTCTTTAATCGGATTAAAAAAATCCTGATCAATATGATTAAGAGTAAACTTTATTCGATCTGGGTAACGGAGAGTGTAAAAAATAGGTTCCATAACTGAACGTCCTTGTAACAATTCGGGTGAACCATCACGACCGAAAATGGGCGCTTGAACTGACCCTTGAACTACTATTCCTGGAACCAACTCAATGGATTTAAGGTTTCTAATTCCCTGCGGGTTTTTCTCTAGTAATTTTTTTATAAAATGCAACCAGTCCATAGAGTTTGGTAATTTTTTTTTAATTTTTTCAAGGCGATATCGAGGATCAACCACAAGAAAAGCCTCCTCAGATTGATCCCAAGAAGTTGCCAAACGCGGTCTATACTCAAGTTTGTCATCCAATGCAATCAAACCATCAAAAACCAAGCTGTTTATTGAACTGCTAGCGGTATCTGCGCTTATAACAGGATTCAGAGTTTCTGCGTCCCCAGATGAGGCTCGAATGTACTTTTTTAGGCGCTCTGGGTTTCCTAATGCCTGTTCATCATAGGTAGGAACCCAAAAAAAAGATTGAGCCAAAAATAATATGAGAAAAATCGGAAAGCATATTAAAATGCGCTTAATAAACATGAATAATCATATCAAAAATACAAAAGTAGGACCAAGTGAATTTACTCTTAAAAAAAATAATTGACATACATTAACAATTCAGTTATTTCTCTTGACTTAGAAGATGTTTATTAATATATCTCTTTGAATGAGCATCTGTTAACTATGAAAGAAAGATTTAATATTCAGTCTTAGATATTTTGCTTTAGCATAAAGCTTCAGTAAAATATTAAAAATAAAAGATAATCTAAATTCTTAATATTTAAACTAATAAAAAATAAGGAAAAGAACATGTCTACTCTAATCACTGACGAATGTATTAACTGTGGAGTCTGCGAGCCAGAATGTCCTAACGGCGCTATTTCTGAAGGTGAAGATTTCTACGAAATAGATGCCGAACTCTGCACCGAATGCGTGGGTTTTCATGGAGAAGAAGCCTGCCAAGAAGTTTGTCCTGTAGATTGCTGTATACCGGATGAGGATAATAAAGAGTCCGAGGGAGATCTTTTGGAAAAGGCTAAAAAGATTCACACCGATCAAGAATTCCCCGCGTTAGCAGAATTAACAGCTGAGACCTCGTTATTCCATAACCCCAATCGTAAAAACGCAGGATTATAATCCTGATAGTATAAAAAATATTCTCGTGCACTTAATTCAGTGACTGGATTAGATTTTTTTGTGTACTTGATTAAAAAACTTGGGATATCTCTGGGTAAAATGATAATAGTCTAATGACTGCTTGACAAAATATAGAAAGTCTATAATCTCTTGATCCATCATTAGATAATAAAAATATCCGGACTGGATTTAAAAACGATGCGGGGTGGAGCAGCCTGGTAGCTCGTTGGGCTCATAACCCAAAGGTCGTCAGTTCGAATCTGGCCCCCGCTACCTTAAAAAGTTGACAACTAATTTTAGTTGGATTTTTTTACAGAATACAGTCCATACTCCTATTCAATCATCCACACCTAATAGTAGTTGCACAAACCCTGATATTAGTGTGCAAATTAGGTTTTTCTAATCTTTATTTATCTATTAGAATAATCAAAAAATATGCTTTCAAAGAACAAAGAATCATTAG
This sequence comes from Nitrospinaceae bacterium, assembly GCA_029937635.1. GTDB lineage: Bacteria > Nitrospinota > Nitrospinia > Nitrospinales > VA-1 > Nitromaritima. Next base: position 3,231 of record JAPYPM010000137.1, on the reverse strand, counting down.
AAAACAACCTGGAACAAACTTATTTAGGGAAAGGTGCTTTCTTCAATGGGAACTTGAGCTTTAAGGGCACTTTATGCATAGATGGAACCTTTACAGGCCAAATAAATACAAGCGACATTCTTATAATTACTGAGGACGGAAAAATTGAGGCTGACATCCATGCGGGAACCGTTATTTGCGAAGGACAGGTGAAAGGTAATATAGTTGCTTCAGAAAAAGTAGAGTTGCGCCCCAAAAGTAAAATCATAGGAGATATCGAATCCCCATCCTTAACCATCGAGGTTGGTGCAAGGCTTGACGGAAAATGCAACATGACAAGCAAAAAAAATAATACTAACTCATCAATGTAAAAAAAGAGAACATTTGTTGTAAAATTAAACCGTTGCTTTTAATTTTTTACTAAATTTTAAACAATAGTCATAACTTTCCTACCCCTTGTAATATCTAAAAAAGACCTTTTGACACCCTATTCAAATTAATGAATGGGCCTAAAGGCTCCTTTAGTTTTGAGTAACTGGGCACCTCACCAATTTTCCATAGTTTTATTTTAAGACTATATTGAATAGGTTACAGCTAAAATACAGCCTTTGGTTTAAATAAAAATCACAAGTAGTGCATTTGCATTTATATTAGTTTGAGCGATATAAAATATGTCTAAGAGTGCGATTTTACATACTCATCATACTCATATTTCAAGTCAATAAATTGCGAGTTCATATTGTCGAGGTGAATTGCAAGAGACAACAGCAACTGTCGATGAAATTTTATTTGCGTAAGATGGTTGAGACTATCAATTAATTTTTTAGAAATTTTCATAAGTACTACTTCTTTTGAAAAAACCCGAGCGGTAACGTTTCTTTTGCAGTTAGTAAGCATAGAAACCTCTCCGAAGATTACTCCAGATTTTAAATTGGTAATGTGTTTTTCTACTTCTTTTTTCAGAGACACTCTCCCCTCAACAGTATTAATATCACCTAATCTATATAATCCAACCTGCCCCTGAAGCACTAGGAATAAAGAATCGCCCAGTTCTCCCTGTTTAAAAACTATGTCATTTTCTTTAAACTTTTCAAAACAGGTTTGATGGGACAAAAACTTATGTTTTTCAACTTCATTAAATGCTTCAAAAAAAGAAACAGAGTTAATGAATTTCTCAATACCACTTCCTGACATAAGAACCTCACTATAAAGACAAAAAACAATGTTGACATTAAAGATTAAATAAATCAATACTTTATAGTTATATGTTACAAAAACATCAGTTATATAATAAATTGAATAAAGGTTTTTACGTTTTGTCCGTTAAAATAACATTAGATCTTTTTAATTTAGTACTTTATACATAAAATTTTCATCTTTTGAACTGGTTACTATGAAATACCCTAATTTTAAGCCTAGGCAAAAACCTGCTTTTTACACAATTCTGGCTTTTGTGATGACATTTCTTTTAGGAGCGCTTCCTGCAAATGCGTTAACTGAAGGGCCCTATTTTACATTAACTGGCTCAATAGATACGTTTAGTGATTTGACATTAACCGGAAAAGTTGACTCTTCTGTTCCATCTGGAACATCTATTAAACAAGAAACTGGCTTCGGGTTTAGCCACGCTATTGGTTACCAATTTAAAAACTCATTTAGCACAGAACTCGAATTTTCCTACAAAGCAGGGGATTTTGGCCCTAGTTTATCTGGTGATATGACTTCCAAGTCGTTTCTAGTTAATGGCATTTATTCTTTTAATATCAGAGAATTTTATACTCCATACATTGGATATGGGGTAGGTTACGCATTTCATGAAGCAAGCATTGAAGGCAAGGGTAATCGAGAAGATGCAACACTAGCTTATCAACTTAAAATAGGGGTTGACGCAGAGTTATCTAGAAAGTTATCCATGCTACTGGGATATCGATATTTCACAACAAATAACCCTAAGTTTAAGGGATATTTCACTGCAGAATCCGCCGTGCATAGCATTGAAGCTGGGCTAAAGTTTCATTTCTAAATTAGTTTTTAAATCAAGGGACATATGGCACCACCTCATCATGTTTTAATCGTTAATCCATGGGCAAACCAACCAATAAATCAACACAGACAAAAACATCACATATATTCTCACAAGTATTCAACCACTAAAATACTCCACTGGTACCCTTAAAATTTAAGTAAATAAATTGCGATAAACTACTTTATTAGTTAGAATTTATCCGATTGATTAAATTTTAAAATTTCAAACTACGTTGATCTTAAGGAGAAATAATGTCCTCTGCAGCTGCTCGTCATATTTTAGTAAATACTGAAGAAGAGTGTCTCAAGTTGAAAATTGAAATTGAAGCGGGTACAAACTTTGCGGAATCTGCAAAAAAACATTCTAAGTGTCCTTCTGGTACTGAGGGAGGTAGCTTAGGAGAGTTCCATCCAGGTCAAATGGTACCAGAGTTTGACAAGGTTGTTTTTAATGAAGAAATTGGAAAGGTTCACGGTCCCGTAAAAACACAATTTGGATACCATTTAATTGAAATCACAAGCAGAACCTAGTGTGGCTAAAAAAAATACAACTAAAAAGAGAAATGAAAATCCAGTTTTTACTATATGGGTACATGCAGGCTATACAGTCCTGATTATTTCTATGATCACATGGATGATATACATCGAGCTTACAATATAAAACTACATTTATTCACCTTACTGAAATATCGTATTATTAATATAGACAATAAATGAAAGAAAAGACCTCTATCATTGATTATATTGGTAGTTTCATTGGGGTCGTAGTTATAGGCTTCATTCTTTTTATTTTAGTTTGGCCCCTTATTGATCCAACACCAAATAAGTCTTCGACCTTAAAAGAAAATGCACAAAGACTTACAAAATAAAAACATATAAAAACTTGTCTTAAATATATAGGCCTTAGGTCTCAGAGAAAGCCAACATCACTCCAGATAAACTTAATTGCTGATAATATTAAGTTTAAACCAATTACGTTTTCCGATCTTAACAACATCACCAACGGCAATGTCTAAAGTGTCGTCAAATAATGGGATGTTTTTACCGTTAATAGAAACTGCCCCCTGTTTAAACAATCGACGCACTTCGCTATTACTCTTAGAGTTATCGAAATACTTATTTATTAAATCTATAGCAACCCATTGAGAGTCAGCAACTTCCATCGTAGGAATATCTTTGGGAGTAATTTTCTTAGAAAAAGTATTTTCAAACCATTCTCTTTCACTC
>JAPYPM010000136.1 GCA_029937635.1 Nitrospinaceae bacterium | reverse complement strand
TGTACATTGGGACTAGTTGAAATTCCCAGAAAAAATAGAAAAGAAACATATCAAGCGAGATAAATACTCCTAGCATTCCAGTAGATAAAGCCAAAAACGCTATCATATACTCGCGTATATTTTTTGTTACTCCCCAAGATGCTATGATGGAAATCATAGTAAGAAATGTTGTCATTATATAGAGGAGTAGAGATATGCCGTCCAATCCTACGTGGTAATTTATTCCCCATGATGTGATCCAAGGAACACTGTATTCAAATTGCATTTCATGGGTTGTTGAATCAAAATTTGTCCATAGAAATATTGATAAAACGAAGTCTGTGACTGCAAAGGCGAGAGCGGTCTGTTTAATGGCGCCTTCTTCATTCCGAGGAATCAAAGTTAAAAGAATCGCCCCCAATATAGGTAAAAATGTCAAAAATGTTAGATACATATTTAATTTCTAGATTGAGAAAATCAATAATCCGATAAAACCAACAACCATAAATAAAGCGTAATTCCGGACAAAACCAGATTGGAAGCTTTGCGCTTGTTTACTAATCCACCCTAGGATTTTGGCTGTACCATTAACAGTTCCATCTATTCCTTTGGCATCACATTCTTTCCAAAGGAGATGGGAGGTTTCCACTGTTGGTTTAACAATATAATCATCGTAAAACTCATCGACTTCGTATTTGTTTTTTACTAAATCGTATCCCCATTGGCCCTTAGTCAGTGAATCTGGAAGATGAGGTTTCTTGATGTAGCACATATAGGCACCAAAAATTCCGGCAACTGCTATGCTCAAAGATAGGAGCATTAATGCAATCTCTATCCATATATTATGACCTTCTTCAGGCGCTAATAGATGAGACCAAGAGGGAGCATGTTTTCCCTGCTCGTGAAGCATATGTGCTGAGTGTTCTAGTGCCGATGCTAAGTCAAAATGAAATACAGGTTCAAGCCAGTTGTGAAGAATATGCCAACCGTGAAAAAGAGGGATCCCCAATATACCTCCAAAGAAAGCAAGTCCTGCTAAAATAACCAATGGCATTGTCATGATTTTTGGAGATTCGTGTGGGTGTACATGAGGATCTACTCTCGATTCACCGAAGAAGGTCATAAAAACAAGGCGGAACATATAAAAAGCTGTGAGGAGCGCCCCAGTAATTCCCATTCCCCACAGAATTACATTTCCATCCATTAAAGCGTGATAAAGGATTTCGTCCTTACTAAAAAACCCAGATAAAGGAAAAATTCCTGCAATAGCAAGAGTGGAAATAAAAAAGGTCACAAATGTTATAGGCATGTGATTCTTTAATGCACCCATCTTTCTCATGTCCTGTTCGCCATGAAGGCCATGAATAACACTTCCTGACCCGAGAAATAAACAGGCTTTAAAAAATGCATGAGTAACCATATGAAAGATAGCTGCCGTATAGGCACCAACTCCAACAGCCATAAACATGTAACCGATTTGACTTACTGTCGAGTATGCGAGTACGCGTTTAATATCAAACTGTGTCATTCCTATGGTAGCGGCAAATATCGCTGTTCCAGCACCAACAAAAGCGACTGTTGCCATTGTAATAGGGGCTAAAGCAAAAATTGCATTACATCGAACGACCATATATACACCTGCCGTAACCATAGTTGCTGCGTGAATTAGAGCAGACACAGGAGTTGGACCCTCCATAGCGTCTGGCAACCAAGTATAAAGAGGAATTTGGGCAGACTTGCCACATGCACCAATAAATAGAAGCATCGTTATGGTAGTTACGGCTTCACTGTTATAAATAAGTTTTTCAGGAGCTGCATTAAATACAGTTGTAAAATCGATAGAACCAAAAATATTAAATATGTACATCACCGCGAGTAGGAAGGCAAAATCACCGACGCGATTCATCACAAATGCCTTTGTACCAGCATCACATGCAGATTTTTTCTCAAAATAGTAACCAATTAGAAAATAGGAACAGCAACCAACACCTTCCCAGCCTATAAACATCAAAAGAAAATTATTTCCCATGATCAACAGCAGCATCGAGAACATGAATAAGTTCATGTAAGTAAAAAACCGATAGAAACTGTATTCTTCATGCATATAACCAATAGAGTAAACATGAATGAGAAATCCAACTCCCGTTACAAAGAGCATCATGGTCATTGATAAAGGATCTACTTGAAACCCAAATTCTGCTGTGAAGTCACCAGCTGCAAACCAGGTAAAAAGGACTTGTTCGAAAACACGTTCCTCAGCGGGAGTCATAACAAGACCAAAAAACACAATAAGAGTGGTCAAGAATGATAAGCCAACAGAGCCGGCTGCAACAAGACCCACTGTATTTTTCCCAATACGCAAACCAAAAAAACCATTAATGAGACAGCCAATCAGCGGGTATAGAGGGATCAACGCAGTTAATTTGAGTAACATAAACTTCCTCTTAAGATTTCATAATGTTGAAGTCATCCAGATTCGTCGTAGGCTTATTTCGGAATAGGGAGATAATGATCGCAAGCCCAACAGATACCTCAGCTGCCGCAACGCACATGACCATGAAACTAAAAATCTGTCCGTCATGAAGATTCAGATAGCGGTCAAAAGCGATCAGCGAAATATTAACAGCATTGAGCATAATCTCAATTGACATGAAAACAACAATTGCATTTCTTTTAACTAAAACGCCAGCTACACCAATGACGAACAAAGTAGCACTTAAAAATAGATAATGAGTTAAAGGTACCGTTTCTAAATTCATTTTTAATCGACCTTACTTTTAGCTAAGACTACTGCTCCAATCATGGCAACCAACAAAAGTATAGAGGCAACTTCGAAAGGTAAAACAAACTCAGTAAATAAAATTGTTCCCACTTCTCTGACGGTTCCAAAATTTTCAGAGGTCAGGGCAGGGGAGTTAAATTTAGCCTCATTGATAATAGATATTAATTTATACAAAATACCTGCCGCTAAAAGCCCGCTTAGAACATTTAATAGAAGATTGTTATCTCTGCTTTGCCACTTGTCATCTTCACCCTTACCTTTTAAGTTGAGGAGCATAATAACAAACATGAATAAAACCATGATGGCGCCAGCGTAAATAATAATCTGCAAAACGGCGATGAAATGTGCTTGTTGAAGGATAAATACACCAGCTAGACAAAGCATCATACCAATTAGAGAGATAGCCGAATTAATCGGGCTATTATTTATAACTACCCCAAGAGCAAATAAGATGCATATTCCTGCAAGAGGATAAAAAATTAATAGTTCCATTTTCCGTACATTTTTCTGGTGAATTCGACCCGGTCCTTAAGTTTTTCTATTGGTACTGATAGCTGCTCAAGGTTAAATTTCATTTTTTTTCGATCGAGCATAGGTATTTCATAATCATCGCTCATAAAAATAGCTTCTTCTGGACAAGCTTCCTCGCAGTTTCCGCAGAAAATACATACTGCATAATCTATAGTGAATTCTTTGGGCCACCGTTCTACTTGATTTTGTTTACCTGTGTTTTCTCCAGGAACAATATCAATACAGTAAGCAGGACAAGCTGCCTCACATAATCCACAGGCTACGCAATTAGGAAGATTATCTTCATTAATCGCAAGAACAGGTCGACCACGGTAAGCTATTGGAATAGGGGCCATTTCTTCAGGGTAGTAGACGGTGAAAATTTCACGTTCTTTTTTTTGACCTAAAAAAAATGGCACAAAGCCAAATAAGTTAACAAAAAAATGGCGTGATGTTATTAACATTCCCCTGATAATTTCAGGTAGGTAAGAGCGCTCCCACCATGTCATTTTTACGGTACGATCAACAAAATAAGCCACATTTTATACTCCCAATCAATTGATTGCTAGAATTACAATTCCAGTAATAAGAATATTTGCTAGTGAAAGAGGCAAAAGAATTTTCCACCCAAGTTTCATAATCTGATCATAACGGAACCTTGGAAGAGTCCAACGAATAGTCATTTGAAACCAGATAAAGAAAATTACTTTGGCAAAAAACACACCTATATGGATAAGCATAAGAACAAGGTTTGCCCAATTTGTTCCTAGAAAATCAAGCCATGAGAGGAGGGTGGCTGACGGTAAAAATGGTATATGCCACGCCCCAAAAAATAAAACTGTAACAATGGCTCCAATCGTCACCATTTCAATAAACTCGGACATAAAAAACATGCCAAATTTAAGCCCGCTATACTCTGTAAAATAACCAGCAACTAATTCCGATTCTGCTTCAGGTGCATCAAAAGGAATGCGTTTATTTTCGGCAATTGACGCAGTAAGAAACATAAAAAAACCTAGAGGTTGCATGAAAAATCCCCAACTCAAAAAATCTTCTTGAGCCGCACCAATCTCGGTTAACTTCAATGACCCAAAAACCATAAGCACGCCTATAATGGTTAATCCCATCGTTACCTCATAAGAAATCATTTGAGAGGCTGTTCGCATTGATCCCAGAAGAGACCAGTTATTATTTGAAGCCCAACCAGAAATTACATATCCGTAGGTGGCTATTGATGCGATAGCGAAAACAAACAACAACCCGACGTCTAAGTCGGAGATAACAAGATTAACTTTGGTTCCCCACAACTCATATTGGCCACCAAAGGGAACAACCGCAAAAGTCAGTATGGCAGGGATTACTGCAATGATCGGACTAAGAGTATGGAGAAACCGATTTGCTCCTTGAGGTATAAAATCCTCCTTAGTGAACATTTTAATAGCATCTGCTATAGCATGAAATAGACCTAAGGCTGTGAATCCCAATATATCGGCACGGTTGGCTCCAACTCTATCCTGCATAATTGCACTTTGTTTTCTTTCTACCCATGTAAGTACAGGGGCAAAAAAAACGACAGTGACTCCGATGATAAAAAAAACTTTAACTAATGTAATTATCAGTTCAAGAAGCATTTATATTTATACCTAATTCAATGGGCCGATCAAGGGTTGACGTTTATTGATAGGGTAGTCTTTTCTTAAAGGATGGCCTTTAAACTCTTCATAGAGCAATATGCGTCTCATGTCCGGATGGTCGTTAAATTTTATTCCATAAAGATCCCATACTTCGCGTTCATACCAATTGGCAGTCTTCCATAAGGATGAAACTGAATCAATTGTACAGTCATCTTCACTGACAGGAACTTTTACTCTAAGACGATCATTATGCTTTAATGAGTAGAAGTGGTAGACCACTTCGAAACGATTATCTTTACGGTTTAGATAGTCGACTGCTGTTAGATCCATAAGAAAATTAAAGTCAAGACCGGGGTTATCACGAAGAAACTTAAAAAGGTCTACCAATACATTTTTTTGTACAGTGATTGTCTGATCACCACGAAAATCATGAAAGTCAATTATTGCATCCTTATAATGCAATTTTACCATGTCTATAAAATCTGTAGCCATACCGTCCTTAGTCTAAAATTAATATAAAACTGATATTAGAATGCTTAAATTATTCCCAGTCCAGACCTCCTCTTATCCATACGTAACAAAGACCCACACCTAGAATCAAGATGAACATAAGCATTTCAATGAGACCAAACAAACCCAGTTGCTTAAAGATGATGGCCCAAGGAAAAAAGAAAACAGCTTCGATATCGAAGAGAACGAAAAGAACTGCAACTAAATAGAATTTAACTGAAAACCGCTGGTGAGGTGAAACGAGTTGAGATTCACCGCACTCAAAAGGCTCCATTTTGTCTGCAAACTCTCGTTTTGGACCAAGTATTGATGTCATCACTACCATCCCTACAGCTATACCAGTAGCCATGAGGAGCATGATTCCTGCGCCAAGATAACTGTCTAGCATGTTTTTGTTCCTTGGTTGCGGCTGCGAGGGTATATCATAAAATTAAGTCCAATATATGAACTTTAGCTTAAGAAAATATGATTCATTGAAAGGATTTTTAAAGATTTTTTTATAGGTACAGCGCCTTTAAAACCCTCATAAATAGAGGGGCGATAGTATCTAAGCATGTGGATATTGTCAATGAAAAATCGTTTGATGTAGAAAGGTTTTCAGGCCAATACAGAAGGGAGAGGAGGGGGGCATCAAACCTTACAAAAAACAATATTAGTTAGATTGATTAACATGAAAACAGATTTTTGATTTTATAATAAAAAAACCCATCCAGAGAACTAGATGGGTTTTAAAAAATGATCCGGCCTCGTCCTACTCTCCCACACGCTCTCGCATGCAGTAC
>JAPYPM010000135.1 GCA_029937635.1 Nitrospinaceae bacterium | reverse complement strand
ATCTTCACTTTGGTTTTGAGTCAGGAAACCAACGGGTACTCAAGCTCATGGATAAGGCAACCAAACTTGATGCTATCGAAACTAATTTGCGGATGTCCTCCGAAGCGGGGATATGGAATCACATCATGGGGTTCTTTGGATTTCCAGGAGAAACAAGAGAAGAAGCTGAGGACAGTAAGAATTTTGTTCTTAAGAACCGCGATAACGTCCACTCCTTAGGTTTTATGACCTATGTCCTTGGAAAATATTCGCCCGTCGCATTTGAGCCTGAAAAATATGGCGTTAGTTATTATAAAAATCCAGAATGGGACCTTGCGATGGATTATTACTTTACATTGAAAGAGGGACTAAATATTCAGGAAGCCCTGGATGTATTTGAAGAATTTGAACGTAACCATGATACAAAATGGGATCTGCGCACTTGCGTTCGTGAATATGTCTACCTTTATATAGAACACTTTGGAAGCAACAATCTGCCTCAATTGAAAATGCGCTCAGATCAGCAAAAAGAAAGCCACCATACCTCGGTAGGCATGGTCTAATTTCCTTGTAAACATTTTATTAGTTAAGGGGTAAAATATGACCATCGAAGGGGATTTCAGCCCAAAAGTAGTGGTGACATCTCGCTCCTTTTCAAAATCCGCGGTTCTTAGAAAAGAACTTCTAAGGGTTTTCCCAAATTCTATTTTTACTGATCACCACCAGAAGTTACTCGGAGAAAAAATTACTGAGTTTATTGGTGATGCAGATGCTGCAATAGTCGGAGTCGAAGCTATAGATGACTCGGTATTAAAGCATACAACCAAGCTTAAAATAATTTCTAAATATGGTGTAGGGCTTGATAATATTGACTTGGATTCGTTGAAAAATAGAGCTGTCTTTTTAGGATGGACAGGAGGTACTAACAAACGATCTGTTTCTGAGTTAACTTTGTGTTTTATGCTAGGGCTTTGCCGAAACGTGTTCGGTTCTAGTTTTAAATTGAAGAAATTAGAATGGGAAAAAGATGGTGGTCATCAACTTTCAGGTAAAACGGTTGGAATCATTGGATGTGGTCACACTGGCTCTGATGTTGTGAAGTTATTAGCACCTTTCGGCTGTAATTTACTAGTACACGACATTGTTGATAAATCAAATTTCTGCCAGGAGCAAGGAGCATCGCAGGTAAGTTTGGAAGCAGTCCTCGAGCAGTCAAATATAATCAGTCTGCATGTCCCATTGACAAAACAAACCCATCAAATGGTCAACACAAATTTTCTGCAAAAAATGAAACCAACTAGCTTTTTAATAAATACTAGCCGTGGCAAAGTAGTGGATCAAGAAGCTCTAAAAAAAACCTTGATGCAAGAGGATATTTGCGGTGCGGCACTAGATGTGTTCGTAGAAGAACCTCCTGTTGATAAAGATTTCCTTTCTCTCCCGAATCTCATGGTTACCCCCCACATCGGAGGAAATGCGCTAGAAGGAGTGGAGGCCATGGGGCGTGCAGCTATACAACATTTGGTTTTATTTTTTAAAAATTCCATAAAAAATAAAATATAAGGCTGGACTCGACCAAACTCATACAATTCGTTAATCAATGTTTATTTTGGCACAATCACTTTTTTCGCCAAATTTATTAATAAAATCAAGGTCAAGCCTAGAAGCAGCTTCTCTATCGAGAAACCACTCCCCTCGAATTTGTGCAGCCGGAAAAAGCTTAGCCGCTGAAGGATCTGTTGCCAACTTTAAAACTATTTCGGCTTTTCTTTTACCAATCGCATGATAGGTAATACGCCTCGAATTATTTATAGCTAAAGGTGTCATAGTAATTCGAAGTTGTCCCGTTTTAGGATGCTGAGTTGTTTCGCAAAGTTTATTTGAGTTTTTCAAATTGTGCCCTGGAAAAAGAGAGGCAGTGTGGCCGTCGGGACCAACTCCAAGAAAAACCCAGTCAAAAAAACAAGCTTTTCCTTTTCTTAATAACAGGTGACTTTGAATTTCTTCTGCGTAGCGAAAAGATTCCTCAACAGAATCAAACTCTCCTCTTATCCGATGAATATTTTTATCAGGAATAGAAATATGATTTAGCAGGTGGTCGCAAATCGTATTAAAGTTGCTTTCCTTATCATCTGGTGAAACACAACGTTCATCTGTAAAAAAAACATGAACCGACTCCCAAGGAATTAGACCTCGCCATTTAGGTTCGGTTAACTTTCCATATAGCGCTGGACCCTGACTCCCTCCCGACAATACTACTGAAAAAATACCGCCATTATTTACAGCCTGTCTTGCCTGCTCAAACCAAGAACGGGCTATCTCTTCAGCTAACTTCTCAGAATCGGGAAACACACATAAAGATTTCATCAGGATTGGGTAAAAAAATTCATATAGCTAAAAACTGCTAATCAAAGAATTAAAAAATTTCGCTAAATTCTTAATTTTAAGTTATCCAATCGGTCCCGATCAGCCTTCGATAGTAATTGTTCGGTCTCAAGTTTAATGCGAATGTAATATTCTTCGAATTTTAAGGCCTCCTCAAGCGCTTGCTTACTTTTCAAAAAACCCTCTATCGGCAAGACGATTTTTCTCGTCTCAATATCAAGAGATCTCCCTTCCAAAGTGTCCTTGACTTGCTTGAATCGTTCGATGCTATTTTTCGAGATACTACCTCCAACGGTCAAAGCTAACCCTGACGCATGCACTTTTTGGCTCAATTTCCTGATTAAATCAAAAATGAATACACTATCCGGTTGAATTTTAGAACTCAAATAAGATTGGCTGAGATCAGTACGACCTATCGTAATATTATCTATCTTCCCCTGTGCTTCATTTAAAATTTCATCAATACATTCGACCGCATTGCGAGTTTCTATATTAATCGACTTAAAAACCTTTTGATCAGAAAATATAGATCCCACCGCTTGGGTGAATTTGATTACCCCAAAAGGGCTTTCCACCATCGGTGCGATCAACCCATCCACACCAATCTCAAAAGCATCCTTGATGTCCCTAACTGCTTCCACTCCCCCTATCTTAAGGTAAAGCAAGATATTATGGCGGGCCGTCAACTTTCTCAAGCGTGAAAGATCACGAAATGATGCGCCTTCTGCCTCAAACTCAGCTTTCACTGCACGCAATCCAAAATCTTCTTTTATCCGCACCAAGCAGAGTTCAAGTTTTTGCTCCAATTGATTGATCTCCGCCATCACCAAACGCCCCAAAGTTTCCGGAGACTTATCTACTTTTAAAGCCCTGACAAGTCTCGCTCTTAATATAAAATTCTTATAACCATATTATCAAACCTTCGTTTTTTCTAAACCCAGCATTTGCTCGATCGATTCATCAGTTGGCTCTGAAAAATAGCAAGACCTTATTCGATCCCCTTCCTTTCTAAAGCGAGAAGGATCCTCCTGTAAAATTTTCTGGAATTGGTGGACAATCCGAGCTACGTCATCGGCATTAATAGCTTGATCCCAAAGAATTCCCCTTCCCATTTCTGGCATACAACAATGGCTAAACTCACCTGGATTCAGAACATCAATAACCGGTATTCCCAAAGCTGCTGCTTCTAACTGACCTCCACTACTTCGCCCCACAACCATGCGAGCTTTCTTCAAAATCTCAGGAAGTGATTTTTCAGTCACAGAAAACCGTCTTGACAAGCTGTACTCGTATAATTTTCGATCTAGCGAAGGGTGAAATTTGACTTCCACTGGTATTGGCCAGTCAACCTTATCAATGACCTTCAAAATATATCTAACAACCTTTTCATAAAAAGGCATAAGTACTAAAATGGTATCCCCGTTTGATGGAATAATATTTGCGCTAAAAAGATGTGCATTTCTGAGCGACGGGCCAACTTCAACCTGAGCATGCTCTGAATTAAAACTGTACCCCTGTCCGTTGACCAAAATCCTTCCGGGGATAACATCAAAGGATGACTCCTCTTCATCAGGAATAATGTTTAGATGGCCGTGAGGCCGCACAAAAAGTTGCGCCCCAATAATATCTATCCTTCTGGAAATGGTGCGCAATCCCCGGTAAAAATTTTTGTCAAGAGTTTGGTTCTCATACCAGCTCAAACATTTTATTCTGTTAGATTTTAAAAGAGAGAAGCGTCTTCCTAATAGAAAACGGACATAACCATGGAATGCTACATCGTCAAACCCTTGCCATAAACCATTGGACAGAACCCCATCTTCTTCTGTGGCACCCAAAGTTTTCGTAAACCGAAAAACTGAAAAAGGATAAAAAAATATAAATTGGATTATTGCTAAATAATCAGAAAACTCAAGTAACTGGAACTCAGTTAAAACAGGCTCGTGATTTTTTTTTAAAATCCTAAAAACCTCAAACCATTTTACCGGATTCGTGGTGCCAAACAACCGAGGAACATAAACATAATTACTTTTTTTTCGAGTCAGCGTATCAGCTAAACCGGTAAAAAAAATATCCCTAAACTGGCCCCGCTCAAGAATCCTCTGAGCCACAAAATAAGTGTCAACGATCAGCAATCCACCTTTTTTTGGAAAATGAAATACCTGTTTAGAAAGACGGTGGGCTATCGCTGTAACCAGGTAAAACAAAAAAGCAATAAGGTTTTTACCGAAATATAAAAGGACCTTTTTAACAGCAAATGAAAAGGTCGCCTTTTTAGGTATCTTTCCGGAAAGGTAAGCTTCTAAAATTAGACCATGCGAATCCTGCTTACACAAAATATCATTTGCAATCAATCTAGGGTCGGAGTATGCCTTACATGACATGCTTGATAAATATTTATAGAGTTTTTTAATTTTTTGGCTTTCGAATTCCATAAAACAAATTATACGGCACAAGGATCTATAAAGTTGATGTTCCTCTTTTTCTTAATCGACAAATAAAAATCTTTTCATGTAATAAGAGAAAAACCGTATGCCCTTTCCAAGACTACCTCTCGGGTCTTCGGCGTGAAAGTATCAGACTCAGATGACATTGACCACATGGAAAGTTTTTGGGGTGATTGGGTGGATCAGGTTTCCTTTGTAGATTATAATCCATACAATTGGGGTCCGGCGAATTGACACACATCTATTGCGCTGTATAAGTGGGTTTGGTAAACTTCATACTTTAGTAAACGATATCATACAAAGCAATCAGTTGAGTCAAGAATTATACTTTAAATGGGTAATCAAGGAACAGATTTATAAAAGAGGCAGACGTTATCAACATACACCTTCCGCCAACTCCCCTAACCAGGAATGTGATTTTACGTGGGCAATTACTCCAAATGAAAAAGGATGCTCCCATTATTAACACTTCACGCGGAGGCATCATTAATAAAGATCATCTGTATGAGGTGATAACCGAAGGGCATCTTTAGGGGAGCTGCTATTGATGTTTTCGAAAACGAACCCACCACTGGTAAGTTTGTCAAAATAGATCGTTTTTTCTTGACAGTCCATATGGGTTCAAGGTCTATCGATTGTCGATCTAAAATGAGAATTGAAGAAACTGAAGAAGTGATAAATTTTCTCAAAGGGTATCCATTAAAGTGAGAGATTCCCCAGTTAGAGTGTGAGATATAAGGCTAAGGTTTTCTATGGCACAAATAAAAAATGGCAAAAATCGTATCGTAACGGTTATAGGGGGTAGTGGATTTATTGGATCCCATGTAGCTGACCAATTGAGTGAGGAAGGTTTTCAAGTACGTATTTTTGATCGTAAAGGTTCACCGTGGAAAAGAAAAGATCAAGAAATTATTATTGGGGATTTGCTCAACCACGATCTCTTAAACAAAGCTATTGCTGGTTCTGAAGTGGTTTATAATTTTGCCGCTTTGTCTGATCTTGATAAAGCTAGGAACAAAGCGGTCGAAACTGTCGAAATTAATATTTTGGGCAATGTTCAGGTGCTTGAAGCTTGCCGTGTTAACGCCGTCAAGCGTTTCGTGTTTGCCAGTTCAGTTTATGTCTATAGTCGGGAAGGTAGTTTCTATCGTTGCAGTAAGCAAGCTGCAGAGAATTATATAGAAGAGTTCCAAAATGTTTATAACCTAGATTATACCATTCTTCGCTATGGTTCTTTATACGGACCTCGGGCTGACAGTACTAATGGCCTTTTCCGTATTGTAAGCAATGCGCTAGAAACGGGTGTCGTCCGCTATCATGGTAGTTCTGATGCTTTTCGTGAATACATTCATGTTGAAGATGCGGCAAAGGCCAGCGTAAATGCTTTGGGAGATGACTTTCGTAATCAGAGCGTTGTAC
>JAPYPM010000134.1 GCA_029937635.1 Nitrospinaceae bacterium | reverse complement strand
TCACTGGGGTGACTTATAATTTTTAAATTTGAATCTAAGCAAAAATGAAATATTAATTATGTGCCTTATGATAATAATAACTTTTCTTAATTTATAAATAATTTAATTTTATGCACTATCAATGCAATCTAGATGTATTTGAAGGTCCCTTAGATCTACTACTTCATCTAATTAAAGAGCAAAAAATGGATATCTATGATATCCCCATTTTAGAAATTACCAGGCAATACTTGTCCTACCTTGATGTTCTAAGTGAGTTAAACCTAGAAACGGCAGGTGAATACTTAATTATAGCGGCTGAACTTGCAAAAATAAAATCTAAAACGCTGCTCCCAGCACCTGATACTGAAGAGGATGAATTAACGAGTGCGGGAGAGGATCCACGTGCTGAACTTATGCGCCGTCTACTTGAATATCAACGTTATAAGGAGGCAGCATTTGAGCTTAGGCAAAAAGAGTATGATCAGCAACAGCTTTTTACTCGTTCTGGTGAGGTTGTTTTGGATAAACCTGAAGGAGAATTAATGATCGAGGCTAATGTCTTCGATCTATTGACCGCATTTCAAAAAGTACTTAAGGAAAAATCTTTCAAAAATAATTATGAAATTAAAATTACGACTCTTTCTATCTCTGATCGTATTGGAGGTATTTTAGAAATATTAAATGCATCTGAAAGCGTTACTTTTGATTCCATTTTTACTACTCTTAACACAAAGGAGGAAGTTGTAGTTACTTTTTTAGCTATTCTAGAACTAATGCGTATGCAATTGATTCGAAGCCAACAAGCTCGACCATTTGAAGTAATTCGTCTGTATGCAGCCGTTGACCTTGAGACGCAGGAAGAAATATTGAAAGATTTTTATGATTCAGAAGAAAAAGAAATTCCTTTTTCGGAGTCATAGTTACTCAGAGTTAATTTTGTTTGTTATAAAATATATTTTTTTGTCTAATCTCACAGGAGAAGGTGAATATGCTTAGATTAGATCCAATAAAAAAACTATCGCAGTTTATTTTTTTAATACTCAGCTTTATTTTATTTTCCACAGTGTCGACTGCAGCTAAAACTAGTGATAGCGGGGTTTCTCAAGAGTGGGCCTCAATAGATGGATTTAGATCTGCTAAGTTTGGATTTAGTGAAAGTGAAGTTTTTAAATCTATTAACAAAGATTTTAGAATTAAAAAAAAGAATGTTTCTCGTGTAGTGAACTCAAATGAAAAAACAGTTACCTTGGGTATCAATACTAAAGATTTGTTAACTGGTAGTGGCTCTTCTAAGGTTTTTTATATACTTGGTTATAAATCGAAAAGATTAATTCATGTCAATGTTGTCTGGGGAAGGCCTGTTGAGAAAAAACCTAATGCTGGAGAAATTGTCTCGACTGCAAATCAATTGCGTAACTACTTTGCTCAGAAAAGATACCAAAAAAACGGATTTGCATTAAATGCTAAGCTTGGTGAAGGGGTTATTTTAGTTTTTCAAGGAAAAGATAAAAAGGGTAGGGCAGCTCGTTTACTATTAAGCAATCCTAAAAACAAGGATAGTAAAGCAGGTAAAAATATAACCCTTACTCTTTCTTATATAGAAAAACCTGAGGATCCTGATGTGTTTAAAATTAAAGAGGGAGATTTCTAAACTAATTTTCTTCATCTTCTTTAAGGATGGTTCTTGAACATTAGATTTACTAAGAGGGTGTTTCTGTTTCTCCAGCCCAGATGTTACCCATTTTCCCTGTCGATGAGAAAAGCTTTGGTCTATCTCCTTTCGTGGTGGTTAATTCAAAGCTTTTAGAAAATAAATCAAAATTAATCTACTGTATGTTTTAATTCAAAGTTTAATTTTATTATATCCCTATGACCTTTAATGGATTGCGGTTGCAACGCCACTTCTTAATAGACTACAATTTAGTATCTAGCTAAAGTTATTGTAAATAAGATTCTTATGCTGAAATTAATAAAAGAAGATATTGAAGTTGCTATTGAAAAAGATCCCGCTGCCCGTAATTTTTGGGAAGTTGTTTTACTTTACCCTGGTGTCCATGCGTTGATTGGTTATCGGGTATCCCATTTTTTGTGGGGACTAAATCTTAAATTTTTGGCTCGGTTTATTTCTTTTTTTATCCGTTGGTTGACGGGTATTGAAATACATCCAGCTGCGATTATAGGAAAACGATTTTTTATAGATCATGGGATGGGAGTAGTTATTGGCGAAACCTCTGAGGTTGGAGATAATGTTTTCATTTATCATGGTGTTACCTTGGGTGGACTTAGTAGTAAAAATGGTAAGCGACACCCGACCATTGGAGATAATGTTGTTATAGGAGCAGGAGCACAGGTATTGGGTCCAACGCGTGTTGGCAGTTATACAAAAATTGGTTCGGGCTCGGTAGTGTTGCAGCATGTTCCTGAGTATTCTACTGTGATTGGTGTTCCGGGGCGTATAGTATTTTCAGGAGCAAACACGCAAGCTGGTGCTGACGGTAAAGATGCTTTCCCAGACCCAGTTGCCAATGATATCGAATGTATGTTGGAGCGCTTACCACAAATGGAAAAAGAGATTCGAGAACTCAAAAAACAAGTTGAGGGTTGAACACAGTCCGGTTCTATTTCTGTAGATGATAGTCCTGTGAACAGGGACTCCTGATGACCACACTTTTATAGTATTTTAAATTTTCTTAAGTTTTTTGTCCTGAGAGTTTTGTTTTGCATAAAATTTATCTTGATCATAATTCAACAACTCCTGTTTTAAAGGAAGTGTTGGATGTTATGTTGCCATTTTATAAGGATAATTTTGGAAATCCTTCTAGTATCCATTCTGACGGTAGAGCGGCACGAGTTTCTCTTGATGTGGCAAGGGACCAAGTTGCAGAACTTATCGGAGCGAGACCAAGTGAGATAGTATTTACAAGTGGCGGCTCCGAGTCAAATAATTTTGCGATTCTAGGTGTTGCTCTCGCGTTAAATAGTAAAAAAAGACATATTGTGACATGTGAGATAGAGCATGCAGCAATACTTAATCCATTAAAACAGCTTGAGGCTTTAGATTTTCATGTCGACTACTTGCCGGTAGATAGTTTAGGCCGAGTTGACCCGAAGAAAGTTGAAGATGCTCTTACAGAATCTACTTCCTTAGTTACCATTCAGCACGCCAATAGTGAAATCGGAACTTTACAAAATATTAAAGAAATAGGAAGCCTTATCAAAAATAAAGGCATCTTGTTTCATACTGATGCAGTGCAAAGTGTTGGCAAGGTAGCATTTAATGTGAATGATTTTTCTGTAGATCTTCTTTCAATGTCATCGCATAAAATATATGGACCTAAAGGTGTTGGGGCATTATTTGTTAAACGCGGGACACCTGCACTTTTTTCTCCTGTCTGTGGGGGAGGGCAGGAAAAAAAAAGACGTGGAGGGACAGAAAATGTACCTGGTATCGTTGGTTTTGGTAAGGCATGCCAAATAGCTTTAGATTTTATAAATAAGGGGAAGTTAAAGCAATTGAAAATAATGCGGGATCTATTACGGGATAAAATAGAAGGACTTATTCCAAATGTCGAGTTTTACGGTTGTAGTAAAAATCGGCTTCCAAATACATTGAGTTGTGGATTTGATGGGGCTGATGGAGAAACATTATTGATAGCATTGGATATGAAAGGGATATCGGTATCAACCGGATCGGCATGTAGCTCTGGAACAGGTATGCCTTCAAAGGTTCTTTCGGCACTTAAGTTGCCTCTTTCTAAGATTAATTCTTCTATACGCTTTAGTTTGGGATGGGCAAATACTTCTGAGGATATTGATTTTGCGGTCAAAGCTCTCGCTAAGGCAGTTGTAGTAAGTAGAAGAAACCCTCTGTAGTTTTTATGGTTTTTTTTATTTTTAAAGTATTTTCACAGGATATAACCTGGATAAGGAAAACTTTAAAGGCTATTGATTTTTTTAATTAAAATATTTCTAATGTTAAAGCTTTGATTTATCGATATGAAACGAAGCTATATTAATGACATATTGTGATTTAAAATATAATCTATTGAAATAAAATTGATAATTTAAAATTATTTAAAGTTGATGTTTTTTATTTTTAGGCATGAAGCTTGCTATAAACAATATTTAAGAGTATTAATTGACAATTTCTTGACAAGGCCTATTAAGATGAATGAAATCAATAAAGAAACTAAATTTATGCCCAATTTAAACCCATTCTTACGAATTTTTATGATTTTAATAGTTGCAGGTTCAATGTTTTTAGGTGGCTGCAGTTATATTCCATGGGTATCAAATGAAGATGATGACCTCGCTTTTGAAGAAGATTTTCCTTTTGAAGATGATAGTCAAGCTTCAGGAGAAGGAGAGGACGATTTTTTTGATGAAGGTGAGAATAGCTTCGGTGATGACTTTGCATTCGATGATGATCAAGCTTTAGGAGAAGGCGAGGATGATTTTGCAAGTATTGATCAGCGCTCAGATAAAAATGAGCTAAAAATGGATGTAGGTACTCTACAAACTCAGCAAGAAGCCCTAATAAGCAAAGTAAGTGAATTAGAAGAGGTTCTTAGAACTCTCGAACCAAAAATTGACGAAGCCGAAGAAAAATTAGAGGGCAGCCTTTCAGCTTTATCTGGACAATCTGAGTATCTAGAGCCAGAAGTTGAAGAACTTAAGCTTCAAGTAGCTCGCCTAAGTGATGAAATAAATCGTATAAGGTCTGTAAAAATAAGTAATTCCCGTGCACGAGGAATATCCCGTCGCAGAAGTATAAGTACTCCGCCACAATATAATAAGGCACTAGCATCTTATCGTGCGGGTAACTATGATGAATCTATTCTTCAGTTTCAGAGTTTTTCATTGGCTAATCCTCCTCATCGATTAAAGGATAATATTGATTATTGGATTGGAAGTAATTATGTAAAACTGGAGATGTATGAGGATGCTGTAACTCAATTTGAAACTGTCATTAATTCTTATCCAAGAGGCAATAAAGTCCATGATTCACGATTTATGCTAGGTCGAGTTTATTCTCTCAAGGGTGAAAGTAGTCGTGCAGTAGAGATTCTTCAATCGGCTCTTAAGAATAATCCTCCGTCAGAAGTCCGAGGCAAAATTTTAAAGCAGTTGAAAAATATTCAATGACATTACTAAGCTTCTAGAAAGTTTAAAAGGCGATAAGAAAATGTTCCAGTAGAGAATTTTCTGGTAGTTTTCTTATCGCCTTTTTAGTTTTGGTTTGCAAATGAAAATAGCAATTGTTCATGACTGGCTTACAGGAATGCGTGGTGGAGAGAAGTGTCTTGAAGTATTATGCACTCTCTATCCTTCTGCTGATTTATTCACTCTCCTTCATATTCCAGGTAGTGTTTCTCCAACTATAGAATTACATACGATTCACACATCATTTATTCAAAACCTTCCATTTGTTAAATCAAAGTATCGTTACTATCTACCACTCATGCCATTGGCTATAGAAAGGTTTGATCTTAAAAAATATGATCTTATTTTAAGCAGTAGCCATTGTGTCGCAAAAAGTGTCAAGCCAAGATCAGGGAGTCTTCATATTTGCTACTGTCATACTCCAATGCGTTATATATGGGATCAGTTTGATCAATATTTTTGCAGAACCAAATCCGGTCTGATTCCGTGGATGATTATGAAGTTATTAAGACCATGGTTTCAGCGGTGGGACTCTAAAACAAGTAGGCGAGTAGATCATTATATTGCTAACTCCCGTCACGTTCAAAAACGAATTAAGAAGTATTACCAGAGAGAAGCGACTGTTATAAATCCTCCTGTAGATACGAAACGATTCAAACCAAGTGGATATAAGAAGGATGATTATTTTTTAATTGTTTCGGCATTTGCTCCCTATAAACGTGTTGATTTGGCAGTTGAAGCGTTTAACAAATTAGGTTATCCTTTCGTCGTTGTTGGCGAAGGTCAGGACTCTAATTTTTTACGGAGAATAGCTAATTCCAATATCCGCTTTGAGGGGTGGTTAGATGATTCGTCAATTATAGAGCACTATGCGAATTGTAGAGCTTTCGTTTTTTGCGGAGAGGAAGATTTTGGTATCACTCTTTTAGAAGCGCAAGCTATGGGAAGTCCTGTGATTGCATTAGGAAGAGGTGGGGCCTTAGAAACAGTTATTCCGGATAGAAAGACTTGGAAGTCCGATACTGGAATTCCCGAAATTAAGACAACTAATCCTACTGGAGTCTTTTTTTACGAACAAACTTCCGAAGATTTAATCAGAGCAATTCATCATTTTGAATTGATTGAGCCTCAATTTGATGCAGAGAAAATACAAAGACATGCAGCGCAGTTTGATGTAGCAATATACACAGACG
>JAPYPM010000133.1:5008-6342 GCA_029937635.1 Nitrospinaceae bacterium | reverse complement strand
CTTCTAAATCGAAGGTGCAAAAAAATATTAAGGCAAAAGTAAAAACAAAGGCAAAGTCGAAAATAAAAACTAAGACAAACACAAAAATAAAAACAAAAGCAAAGTCAAAAATAAAAACTGAGGTGAAGAAGCAAACAAAACGCCCCCAACCTAAAACTATCAAACCAAGAAAAATAGAAATAAATCCCTCCACATCCCAAATCCGGGATCATTTGGAGGCTAACCAACAGGAACTTCTAAATATTATTCAGACTAATCAATCCGCTGAACGAAAAACATCCGAGTCAAACTTTAGCAATGAGATTGATATGGCATCAGATCTGGAAGGAAGAGAAATGATGTTCCAGCTCACTAGTCGGGACAGGAACGAATTAAAAAAAATTCGAGAAGCAATATACAAAATCGACCACGGAACATATGGTGTTTGCGAGAGTTGTTCAAGAAAAATAAGTCCGAAACGGCTAAAGATTCTACCACTATCTATCCTATGCATTGATTGCAAAGAAGCTATGGAGCAAGCCTAAAACTAAACAGTTCCTTATTTTCCGTGACATTTTTTAAATTTTTTCCCGCTACCACAATGACAGGGGTCATTTCGGCCTACTTTTTTATCATCTCGCCGGACAGTTGGTTGTTTCGACTCTTCTGAGCTTACACCTCGATGCTCTACCAATTTTTTTGACTGATTTTGTTCAGCAGAATACTCAGATCCTTCTTCAATTTGAACTTTAAACAGATATTCTGTTACACCTTCGTGAATTTGATGCATCATGCTACTGAACATCTCAAACCCCTCTTTCTTGTATTCCGTTAAAGGGTTTTTCTGCGCGTAACCGCGTAAACCGACTCCGTCTTTCAAATGATCCATCCCAAGGAGGTGGTCTTTCCATAAATTATCAACTACTTGGAGCATAATCATTTTCTCTAATTGACGCATCATATTAGGATCGATCCCCTTTTCCTTGATTGCGTAGCAACATTGGATAGAATCCATAATAGCATCGTGCAATTTTTCTCTATCACAGTTTTCTAAATCTATATGGAGACCGTTCCCAATCTCAAGGGTCTCTTCTTGTTTTTTAACTTGAACTGAGAATTGGCGCATAAGGTAGTCATTAAGAGCCTGGATATCCCATTCTTCAGGGTATATTTTTTCGGATGCTATATGACTTAAGAGTTCATCTATTAACTCTTCAGCCATTTCCAAAAGCATTTCTCTATGGTTTTTTTTATTAAGAATCTCCCTTCGCAAGCCATAAAAAATTTCGCGTTGTTTATTCATTACATCATCATATTCAAGAAGATGTTTTCGAATATCAAAATTATGTGGTTCT
>JAPYPM010000133.1:1890-4998 GCA_029937635.1 Nitrospinaceae bacterium | reverse complement strand
ACTTTTTTCTGCGCATTAGCGACAGCTTTGCTGACCATCGGGTGCTCTATGGGTTGACCTTTTTCCATCCCAAGCTTTTCCATAATTCCTGAAATTTTCTCTGAACCGAAAATTCGCATTAAATCATCTTCAAGAGAAAGATAAAAACGTGATGAACCAGGGTCACCTTGTCTGCCGGATCTACCTCTTAGCTGGTTATCAATCCGACGGCTTTCGTGTCTTTCTGTTCCAGTAATGTGTAAACCTCCTAACTCAGTCACCCCTTCACCTAGCACGATATCCGTACCTCGACCAGCCATATTGGTTGCTAGGGTAACGGCTTTAAATTGCCCAGCCTGTGCTATGATTTCAGCTTCTTTTTCATGATGCTTTGCATTAAGAACATTGTGCTTAATTCCATGTTTTTTCAGATGATGGCTAAGTTGCTCTGATTTTTCTATTGATATTGTACCTACTAGAACTGGTTGTCCTGATTCATTGCAATCACGTATTTCCTCGATTAGCGCGTCAAATTTTTCTTGTTCCGTTCGGTAGATCAAATCAGAACAATCATCACGAACCATATCCTTATTAGTCGGTATAACAATAACTTCAAGTTTGTAAATTGAACTGAATTCTTCTGCTTCGGTATCTGCTGTACCAGTCATGCCAGAAAGTTTATCGTACATACGAAAATAATTTTGGAAAGTAATGCTAGCTAATGTTTGGTTTTCATTTTCTATATTCACGCCTTCTTTGGCCTCCAACGCCTGATGAAGTCCATCACTATATCTTCGCCCTGGCATCATTCGACCTGTGAATTCATCGATAATGACTACCTCTCCTTCATTAACCACATAATCAACTTCATTTTTAAACAATGCGTGAGCCTTCAGAGCTTGCTGAACACAATGTAAAATCTCGATATTTTTCGGATCATAAAGATTTTCAACTCCGAGAATTTTTTCAACAGTCCCAATACCTTCATCATTCAAAGCGGCAGTTTTAGCTTTCTCATCAATATCGAAATCTTTTTCCTTACGTAGTTTTGGAATAATCTTACAAGCTTCGTTATATTTTAAAGTAGATTCCTCAGCCGGACCCGAAATAATAAGTGGGGTCCTAGCCTCATCGATTAGAATAGAATCAACTTCATCAACGATGGCAAAATTTAACTCTCTTTGGACAAATTGCTCTGTGGAAAACTTCATATTATCTCGAAGATAGTCAAATCCAAATTCGTTATTAGTTCCGTAAGTGACATCGCAGCTATAGGCCTCTCTTCTTTCTTCTTCGGGCATATCATGATAAACACGTCCGACTGTAAGTCCCAAAAACTCGTATATTGTTCCCATCCAATCACTATCTCTTTTAGCCAAATAATCATTAACTGTAACAACGTGAGAACCTTTGCCTTCTAGTGAGTTTAAATAAACTGGAAGAGTGGCAGCGAGAGTTTTTCCCTCTCCAGTTTTCATTTCAGCGATTTTTCCTTCATGCAAAACGACGCCACCTATTAACTGAGCATCAAAGTGACGCATTTTAAGAGTACGCATTCCAGTTTCTCTTACCACAGCAAAGGCCTCTGGCAAGATATCATCAAGCGTCATACCTTTCTTCAGTCTATCTTTAAATTCTCCTGTCTTTGCCTGAAGTTGATCGTCACTTAGCTCACTAATAGGACTTTCAAGAAGGTTTATATGGTCAACTAGAACCTGTATCCTTTTCACCTCTCGATCGTTTCTTGTACCAAAAAACTTTTTTAATAAACCAAGTACCATGGATACACCTTTAACCTCTTAACTGTTAAATTTATTCAACTTAAGCTTAATAGACCGCAAAACCTTATTAATACAATCACAGAAAAAAAAATTATTAGAGAAGCGTTACTTTAAATGAGTCATTGGAAGTGGTTATTGTATATTCATTTGGTAAAAAAGTGGCAGGGCTAATCACACCCACCGGAGGATGGACATGGAGTCCGCTAGCTATCAAACAGCGGCTAATCTTCCAAGATATAGTTTTTAGGGTTTGTGGGAACACCATTTACAAGGACTTCATAATGCAGATGAGGACCTGTACTCCTTCCTGTACTTCCTACCAACGCTACAATCTGTCCCCTTTTTACCTTTTTACCAACCTTAACCATATTCTTGGAGTTATGCCCATAACGAGTTACGACACCATAACCGTGATCAATCTCTATCAACTTACCATAACCACGTTCACGACCCGCAACTGAGATCACTCCATCAGCGGTCGCGCGAACAGGAGATCCAGAGCGAGCTCCAATGTCCCATCCTTCATGCTTTTCTCGAAGGCCAGTAAAAGGTGACTTACGGTACCCAAAACCTGAGGTAACCCATCCTCTTGTCGGCCAAACAGAAGGTGTTGACTGAAGGAAGGATTTTTGATTCTTAAAAAAATGATCTAATTCTTGTAAGCTTATAGCTTTAATTTTGGCCTGTGTAGTTAAGTGTTCAAGGTTGTTGGATAACCTATTCGCTAACGCGTTCGACTCGTGAGTCAGTGAAGTTGTTAAGCTGTATGACGATAGACCATAAGACCCTCCCACTCCCAAACTTTTAGGAATATTCTTTGGAGAGTTTTCCAATGCTGTAATAATGAGTAACTTCTTTTCGAAACGTCCCAAACGAGCCATCTCAGACTCAAAGTTCTTTACTTGTGCAGCTATCTTCTCAGCCTGAACCTTGCGTATTTTAGATTCTCGCTTAAGTTCAGTCAGCTCAATTTCATCATTTGCTAAATAATAATACTTTTGAGAAAAATATATGAACGTAGAAACAACTCCAAATAGAATAACTAAAGAGGAGTAACCAAACAAACGAAACAAGCGTCTTGAAAGACGGAATCGTTTAGGAGACGCTGTGGCCCCTGGGAAAAAAACTAACGAATAATCTTCTTTATTCACTTAATCTCCGAAAAAGTATTTTACAGCAAAAGTAGCCCTGCAATCCTAGCTAGAACCCTGACAGCTGTCAACCCTAAACAACTAGAATTGAAGGATTAACCTTATTTAAAATCCATACTTAAACTAAGTCCTAAAAAAATCGTCACCTAATGTTATCTAGTCTTTCTTTTGCTTGAATATGCAGAGGATTCAGCTTT
>JAPYPM010000133.1:0-1880 GCA_029937635.1 Nitrospinaceae bacterium | reverse complement strand
CAGCTTTAAAACTAGATCAAAATAGTTTTTAGCATTTTGAAAATCACCTTTTTCTTCATATAGGATCCCAAGGCTAAAGTATACGGGAACCAAGCCACTCTGATGATCAATTTCTTTGTAAATTTTCTCGATTTCTACCCATTTTAGAATAGTTTTTTCCAAATACCCTTTATTATATAACCTAAAGCTAGCTTGGCGCATATTCCTTCCAACAGCCATACCATAGCCACGAATTAAATCCAGGTCTTCCTTTTCTTTTAAGTAAAAGTTGTAATCTGTAATGATCAAGCTAGGATCGCCCATTTTCTTATATATAGTTTCCAGATTCATAAAAAACATGGGCTCTTTTGGGTTAATCTGAATTGCTTTACGAACAAGACTTACAGCCTGAGTATAAGATTTTTTACTCAGCCGAACTGCCCCTAAGTTATTTAATGCTAAAGCGTTAGTATAATCTAGTTCTATTGCCTTTTTAAATAGCTCCTCGGCATTTTTTATATCATCCTTTAAAAAAAAAATATAACCCGAGGCATACAAAGCGGCACTTGAAAAAGGCTTCTCTGTCAGGTAAGTCTCGACCCAAGATTCGGCATCATCCAATCTACCCAAGCCCTTGTATGCGAGAACCAACCCTCGAAATGCATACCCATTTCCACCATCTTTCAAAACCAAAGATTGGTAAAGCAGTAGTGCCTCCTCGTTAAGGGATTGCTTGAGTAAAAACTCTGCTCTCTGAATAGGGGATAGTAATGATGATCTAGAATGATTTAGCGGTTGTGAACATACAAGTGATGGGAACAACAACGATAATAAGATTATTATCCATAAAGAGGGTCTCTTGGAATCTATAGCCCTATAAAATTGTCTATACATAATTTAATAAAATATCAAACTCTAGCCGACAGGCGGACCTTCATCTTCCTCAGAAATATCACCTGATGAAGCCAGATTATAAAATCGTGTGTATTGATTTTCGAACTGCAACCTTATATCACCTATAGGGCCATTACGTTGCTTACGAATTAGAATTTCTGCTACTCCAGCATCAGGGGTTTCTGGATTATACACCTCATCACGGTAAATAAAAGCAACTACATCGGCGTCTTGCTCAATCGAACCAGACTCTCGCAAATCAGAAAGCATAGGCCTTTTATCGGGACGACTTTCAACAGCCCTGCTCAACTGCGATAGTGCCACTACTGGCACATTAATCTCTTTGGCCAAACTTTTAAGTCCTCGAGATATTTCAGAAACTTCTATTTGCCGACTTTCAGTTTTTCCACGGCTTTGCATCAACTGCAGATAGTCGATGATAATAAGTCCTAAGGGTTGTTCAGCAGCAAGGCGTCTGGCTCTTGCCCGGACATCCAATAAAGACAGGGCACCGGAGTCATCAATAAACATTTTAGCATTGGCAAGCTTCTCACCCGCCTGGGATAAACGAGGCCAATCGCTACTGGCTAAATAACCTGTCCGAAGTTTACTTGAATTAACTCTTGCTTCAGCGCATAACATTCTCATTCCAAGTTGCTCCTTGGACATCTCCAAACTAAACATTGCCGTTGCAATATTTGCATGCAAACAAGCATAGCGGGCAATATCTAAGGCAAAACTTGTTTTCCCCATACTTGGTCTAGCTGCAATGATTATCAAGTCGGAAGGTTGAAGCCCTGAAGTTTTGTTATCAAAGTCAGCAAAACCTGTAGGGACACCTGTGACCATACCAGGCTCACCAATAAGTTTTTCTATTATTTTAAAGTTTTCTTTAACAACTTCATTTAGCGAGAAAAAACTACGACGTGTTCTCTTTTCGGAAATCTCAAATATTGATTTCTCTGCTAAGTCAAGTATTTCCTCAGCACTATCAGACTCATTGTAAC
>JAPYPM010000132.1 GCA_029937635.1 Nitrospinaceae bacterium | reverse complement strand
TGCTGATTGTCATTGCCATCATCGGTATTCTTGCTGCTATCGCTATTCCCCAATTCAATCAGTACAAGATACGAGGTTACGATGCTCACTCCAAACAAGCTCTAAAAGATATGCATTTACTATGCAATGCTTACTGGCTTGATACCGATGCGCTTCAACGATATGACTCTTTGGGAGAACTCCAGGTGGAATAATAAATAATAAGGTATTTTTTTAGGTTTGAGTTATAGTGGTTTCGACAGGTGTCCGTTTTCTTAAAAACGATTAGTAAAATGGAGGGATTCATGCCAGTTTATGAGTTTAAATGTAAAAGCTGTGGTCACACATTCAAAATGTTGATACCCAGTGCATCTCAAGGGACATGTCCAATTATCTGACAGCGCTTTGTTTTAATCTTGGACTTTCTTTTTTGGAGGGGGTTCAACTTTTTTAAAGAATAAACCTTTTTGGGAAATGCGCAACGTGTATTTGTCGCCTACCTTTTTTGCAGTCAATGCTTTGTATAACGGGAATCTCCAGTCGGCTATGTCTCCAGGACGATGTGGATTTCCCTTCGTGATCACTCCCCCTCGATGAGGATTATTGACTAAACTCAAAACTAAAGGGTTCCCTTCTTCGTCCTCTGAAATGTGATATACCCAACCATAAATTTTATCGATTGAGAGAGTTGATTGGTTCCTGATGCGAAAAGTAATGTGGTCAAACTCAGGAGCTACTTTGTAGTTATTAGAGTAGGCGATATAACCTAAATTATTGAACTCTTCTTCCTCTACGGCAGGTGCTTGTGAAAAAACATTATTTGTAAAAGTTAAACTAAGAATTATTGTTAGAAAGAAAAACTCGAAATTAATTTTCATCCAAAACACCATAGCTTTTATAAGATTAAACAAACTTGATTTGAGATTTCTTATGTGTAGTATCTACTGCTTCGGATTAGCTGGTCAATAGGTGAATTTTTTGATTTAGAGATTGTGAGATATGGTTGATTTAAATCAATTAGAACCTGAAGAAGATGAGCGCCGAGATAAAATTAATCGGCGCTTGGTTATTTTCGGTATCTTGGTAGTTTTTTTATCATTTGCATGGCATGTGGGCTCGGCGTTTATTTTTTGAGGAAAATAAATGTATTCAAATACAACTTTAACAAATCTTTAATTTAAAGACAGTTAATGTGTTTTAAATGCTTGTCAATGGTGGTGACCGCCTTCACCGTGCGCATGGCCATGCTTCAATTCATCGGCTGTAGCATCTCTAATATTCATAATTTCTATAGAAAAGTATAGAGTTTGTCCTGCTAATGGATGATTACCGTCGACGTGAATTTTATCATCTTTTATATCGACTACATTGAACGGATGTTTTTTCCCATCGCTAAGTTCGGCCATAAACTCCATTCCTATAGCGATTTTCTGGTCCGCCGGGAATGACTTACGTTCTATTTCCATTTTAAGGTCGGCCAAAATATCTCCGTAACCGTCTTTGGGTTCCACAGTCACCTCTTTTTTATCCCCAACTTTAAGACCATTTAGGGAGTTTTCTAACCCCGGAACAATATTTCCAGAACCGTGGAGATATTCTAAGGGTTTATCTGTGTCAGCTCTATCCAGTTCTTCACCTTGCCCGTCTTTTAAAGAATAACTTATGCTAATAACTTTATTTTTTTCGATCACAATGAGTCCTTATTTTTGAGTAATCTTGCTAATTGAATATTTTGGGAGAAAATTATAATAGTTATGGGATATAGAACTAGTAATAAAAAAAATATTTTACACCACCTCGTTATTTTTGACCAGATTTCCTTGATATTTTTTTAAGAATTTGAGTATGAAAGTTTTAATGATAATTTTTATATTGTTAATATTATAATGAATTCGTATTTCCTTAAGCCTTTTTTAGACATACCTAGACCCTCTTCAAATCTAACAATGCTCTGGAACAATTTCTTTGCACATAAAACTTTAGGAGGTCAATCAATTAATAGCTGTGTTCCTAATTTGACTAAGAAATGTACTTACCTTTGTGACTATTTTTCAAATAAGAGAATATTATTTATTTTTATTATATTTTTTTCTATTTCGTGTAGCACTACTAAGATTTTCTATAACTACGCTGACCTATTACTATTAAATTGGATCGAATCATATCTTGAATTAAGCGTAAAGCAACGTTCTGATTTGAATATTAAGATAGAGAATTTTTTCATCTGGCATCGAAAATCAGACCTTCCTAAAATCGTTATATTTCTTGAAGAGTTGAAGGCTCGATATGCTAGTGGGATCAATAAACAGGACATAAATTGGATACGCTCCGAGTCTAAAATTATTTGGAATAGAACTTTGAATTACGCCGAAAAAGATATCATTTCCCTTCTTTTGACGATAACTGATAAGCAAGTTCTTCAAGCTAAATAAAAATTAGCAAACAAAGAAGATGACTGGCTGGTAAAACAATCAATAATGTCCTCAGATGAGTTGCGTACGCATACCTTAGGTCGAACTTATAAGTTTGTTGAGGAGTTTTTAGGTCCTTTAGAACCTATTCAAAAACAACAAATAAAAAAATGGATAGAACCTGATCCCAATTGGGTAGCAATGAGATTGAGAAATAGAGAAAAGTTTCAAGATTATCTTATCGAATTATTGAAATCAAAGGAAACGTTGAATAAAAATATTCATTCTTGGATTTCTTACCCCGAGTCCCATTGGACCGATGAATTTAAAAATGTTATTGAGGCGAAAAGGCAGGAGTGGGAAACTATTACTATAATGATGGATACGATTAGTTTGCCACGCCAAAGAAAACACTTTTTAGACAAACTTGATGACTATATTGAGGACTTCAATGACCTTGCAGATATTTCATGAAGTAGGTTGTGAATGGACTGATGTGATGATTAGATACTTTTTTGTCTCTTTTTTGCTACTTGTATCTCCTCCAGCAATTTATTTTTATAAAAATTTGGTACAAAAATAGAATCCTTTATTACGGTTTCAATTTCCTTGGCGAAATGCCAAGCGCACCTCTCTTCTCCCGTAGCTATATAATTCATTCCTTTTTTTTGAAAAATAATAATTGTAACAATGCTTGACGGATTAAAAGGATAGTGACATTCGTGGTCGATTGTTAATATTTGCTCTATTCCTGATTGTGTTTGTCCGTTAGACGACCTTGCAATGTCAATAGCATTTAAGTCCGTCCCTAATTGGGAACTGATTATAGACATAGTGAGATAGACTGAAAAATACATAAAGTTAAATTTATATTTTATAGCATTGAAAATTAATGACTTATTCAATGCTGAAGTAAAGCCTTAAAGGATGGTTGTAGACTAACCTACTATACTAGGGCCTGCTAACACCTTATTCCCATACATTTAGCCTTGACAGCTCATTAAATATGTAATATCAGAGTAGGAATTCTCTTACTTAATAGCAGGAAGTCATGTGTTTAGATAAATGATCTTTGAGCGACGAAAGTCTTAAAGTCAGTTATCTATTTTAGTTCATTCAAATGTATAGCCTTTGTTGACTCCCCAATATTGAAGTCCCCTGCGGGGATTAAAACCATCCCACTTTCACTGCCATAAATGGGGTTGGTGTATAAAAGGATGGCGAGGACTGTAAAAATCAGGCGTACTTTATGCATTGTCATCTTTAATTGGTCTATGCACCGTCAGAGTTTTTTATATGTTTGCCCCGGTCTGCTTTGGGGAAATTGTTTGAGGACCCTGCTATTTTCAAAAATCCACGTAATGCCCAAAAGCCTAGGGCAAGATACGCTATTTCGTATAAAATATAAGTCGCTTTATCTCGTATGGACATATCAAATTTTCCAAGTTACTTAAATATACCCTATTGTGTTTTTTGGAGTTTTGTCAAGGTATATACTTTTAGTTTTAACCGAAATTAAAGAACTCCTGAAATCTTTTAGAAGGGGAGGGCATAGTATTATTGTTGGATAATACTATTTTGTGAAATATCTTAATTTACTGTTAAAATTTAAAGGTCTATTAAATTTATTAAAAATATAAATGGAGTTTTTTTATGAAAATGGTAATGGTTTTATTGGTTGCTTTATCTTTGTTTGTAGCCGTGGGCTGTAATTACGACTATGGAAAATATGGAAAAGAAAAAACAGAGTCAAATTCAGAACAAAAAAATACAGATGGAGCAACTTCTAACTAAGCAGATAAACTAGAGGAGGTTGTTTTAGGTTTATATTTTTTTATTTTTAATCGTTTGGTGGTTAAGGAAGTAACTTCTGTTTTCTTATTACTTTGTTCAAACTGACAAACTTGTTATTTTTTGAATTTTATTTCGATTAAAGAATTTCTAAAACTTTTTCTGGGGGGCGTCCAATAGCAGCTTTTTCATTTGCAAGGACTATCGGACGCTCAATCAGAATAGGGTGCTTGATCATAAAATCGATCAAATAATCGTCAGACAAAGTTTGATTATCTAGATTGTGTTCGATGTAGGCGTCCTCTTTTTTACGCATCAAATCTCGCGGTGCATAACCCAGTTTTCTTAAAATTTCTTTGATTTTTTCTGCGGTGGGCGGGCTAATGAGATACTCATTGAGAATAGGTTTAATTCCCTGTTTAACTAATAACTCCAAAGTTTGTCTCGATTTAGAGCATCTTGGATTGTGAAAAATAGTAACGAGCATGATGTAAAGTCTGTTTAAAGTTTGTTTAAAACCTTAGTTGATTGAGTAATTGTACTATTCTCAATATACTCTAAAATAATTTTTTTGGGTTTTCTTTAACTAAATATAAACAGGATGGCATGTTTTTTTTAGCTGCTATATCGGTAAAGGATAAGTCTAAGGGTAGATCTATGAAGAACTTTGTTTTAAAACTTATCACCTCTTTATTGTTTGTTATCTCCTTTTCTTCTTCTTCATTCGGTATCGATTCAGTAAAAAAATTATTAGAACTAGGAAGCTGTCCTAAGTGTGCTCTCAGTGGTGTTGATTTAAAAAGAGCATACTTGAAATGGGCCGATCTAAGTGGTGCTGATTTGAGTCAAGCAAACTTAAGTGGAGCAAACCTCGCGGAAGCACGACTAGTAAATGCAAATTTAAAGAATGCAATCTTGGTCAGCGCTAATTTGAATGAGGCAAATCTAAGTGGGGTCAACTTAGTGGGTGCGGATTTAAGAAACTCTAGTCTCAAGTCTTCATATCTCGTCAGGGCAGATCTAAGCGGGGCAAATTTAAGTGGCGTAAACTTTAGTGGAGCAGATATGCGAGATGTGAACCTAAAGTGGGCGGATTTAAATGGAACAAACTTTAGTGAGGCTAATCTTGCGAGTACGAAAGTCAACAAGGAAAGCCTAAGGGTTGCTATTTTGTGTAAAACAAAAACCTTATGGGGAGAAGATAACTCTGGTTGTAAAGTGTTTAGAGGTAATGATTTAAAAAAATTGATAGCATCAGGACATTGTCGTAAATGTAACCTTCGTGGGGTTAACCTTATGGGGGCAGATCTCAGGTTAGCGGATCTTAGTCAAGCAGATCTGAGTGGTGCAAATTTGTA
This sequence comes from Nitrospinaceae bacterium, assembly GCA_029937635.1. Taxonomy (GTDB): domain Bacteria; phylum Nitrospinota; class Nitrospinia; order Nitrospinales; family VA-1; genus Nitromaritima. Next base: position 808 of record JAPYPM010000132.1, on the reverse strand, counting down.
TAAGGCAAATCTAAAAGATGCAAACTTGGCCAATGCCAATCTCTCCAATGGGAATGTGACCGGGGTGAACCTGAGAAGAGCAAACTTAAATGGGGCAGATTTGAGAGGAGCTAATCTAAGCGGATCTGATTTGCAATATGCAAAACTTAAACGAGCCAACTTAAAAGGAACAAATTTGAACGGAGCAGACCTGCGAAAAGCAAATTTCTTTGGGGCAGATTTGCAGAATGCAAAACTTGAATGGACAAAGTTAAGGGGAGCGAACTTAAGCGAAGCTAATCTTACCAATGCGGTGATTAAGTTTGAAATTAATGAAAATCTTGATATCGCTATTTTGTGTAAAACAAAAACTTCTTCTGGTGAACAGAACTCTGATTGCCGATAAAGAAAAATAAACTTTACTCATGTGAGTGGAGCGGGAGACGGGATTTGAACCTGCGACATTCAGCTTGGGAAGATGAATACCGATATGCAGAACATCAAATTTTACAATAAGTTACATAGTTTTTTCCCCTCAAAAAGGTGCGCAAATCGTGCACAAAAACAGCCTAGTATCAATTCACTGACTACAGACTTTGTTTAGAATCATTTCTGCTACTGAGTTAGGAGGAGGATATTGCCAATCTGCTATATCTCCTTCAGGTTTCCCACTTTGACCAGTTCCTCTACCCATAGGTCTAGTGAAACACCACATGGCATAGTACCAGAGATCCCAAAAGCAGCCCTCCGAACCAACCAACTTTTTTCGTAGACACGTTAAGCAATTTCCCCCAGCCTTGAGGCCAACCGTTCTTCATAATAGTTGGAA
>JAPYPM010000131.1 GCA_029937635.1 Nitrospinaceae bacterium | reverse complement strand
AAAATGTTTAGAAATTGATCCCAATTTAAAACGTATTCTCGTTGATAGAGGTTTCCAGTGTTATGACAATATACAGCAAATAGATGAGTTGTTTGATGGTGTTTATACTTCAAATGTTCTTGAACACATTGAGGATGACGTTCATACCCTTCAGCAAATCAGGTCAGTTATGAAAACACAATCAAATCTTGTGGTTTATGTCCCTGCTTTTCAATGTCTGTACTCCTCGTGGGATGCTTCAGTTGGGCATCGAAGACGTTATGATAAGAAAGAATTATTATTGAAATTAAATTCTGCAGGCTTTGAAGTAATAAAAATTTATTACGTTGATGCATTAGGTTTTTTTGCTTCCTTTGCAGCACGTGTGTTTGGATATAAAAAAAATTACAACTTAAAAGATGAAAAAACAGTGAACTATCATGTGGCTGACAAAAGAATTCTTCTTTTGTATGATCGGTTGTTTTATAGGATAAGTAGGCTTTTTGATTTTATTGGATTCCGTTATATTTTTGGCAAGAATATTCTTGCGGTTGCTAAAGTAAAAAAAGGGATATGAGTGCCGTTTTTTTACAGCAATCAACTTTGAGAAAAACGCTCAAACTATATTTTGGGCCATGCTTGCATATTTTACTAGATCGTTAAATATTTTAGAGGGGCAACGTAGTTTTAAATAAATGCACACACTATCTGCAGATTCATATTGTCAATGAAATGAAAGTTTAATATAAAATGGTTCAAGTGTTTCTTAATATTATTAAGTTGATACGTATTTTGAAAGAACGAGGAAACTGGAAGCTTATTCGACACTCTCGAAACCAATTGAAGAATTTTTTTTTCTGCCGATCTGGATTAAATAAAAAACATTCAATCGAAGTTTTGTTTTATTGGTACCATCTTTTAAAAGGACCTGAGGTTTTGATCTGGCGTTTGGAAACATTTGGGTTTCTCTTCACTCCTGAGGCAGACGCGAAGACCATCGAGTATTTGAATAGCTATTTATAGAGCAAGTAAATTGTGATAGATCCTTTTTGCTCTACCCAGTTTCTCAAAATACTTTTATATTATTAGATAGTTTCTGTGTATTTTTAAATATTTAAAGGATCGGATTCTAGGTCACTTAGAGTAAACAATCATCTCCTTTTTTTAATTAAAATAACATAGCTCAGAAAGTTAGCTCCTCTTCCTTGAGAAGTCTTGATCTAAATTACTTTTTATTATTTTTTCTCTCAAATGCGAAAAGTCTATATATTTTTATAGTTTTAGATCTTTATTTTTCGATCGTATTACTTGGCATTAGCAAAATAGTTTTCTGCTATAAATTTCATCAAATTTAATATTAACAGAAGGATTTTCTCAATGAAAGATTCTTTGCTCAGTCTACTTTCTAATAAAAGATTTCAAATCATTTTTCTAGTTTATTCATCTTTGCTTACCTTCTTGGGCCGCCAACTGGATAGAGGGATTACAAACTTTGACGGTGCCTATTATGCAATTAAGGCGAGAGAGATTTTTTCCTATGATAGTTTTTGGGTGGTTACGTGGAATGGGACTGCTCATTTTTTTGACAATCCGCCCTTACCTTTTTGGTTGACAGGTCTAATCTATAAGATTGTCGGTGTGTCGGGTTATGGGGCTGTTTTTTCTTCGGCTATATTTGGAGTCTTGATAGTTTTTTTAACGTATTCGCTTTGTAACTATCTTTATAAAGATAACTGGACATCATTTTTAGCTGCCTTTGTAATTCTCTTCCCTGGACTTTTTTTAGATTCTTCACGCAGGGCAATGTTGGATATTACGCTAGCTTTTTTTATTACGGCGTCAATGTATTGTTTAATAAAAGCGTTAGACAATAAGAAGTTTTTCCTCCTTTATGGATTAATGACAGGGTGCGCTGTGCTAACAAAAAGTGTTCTTGGATTTTTTCCTATCGTGATAGGTTTTATATTTATGTTCTGGTACGGGGGTTTTAAAAAACTTTTTGACCCAGGTTTTATTACAGGGGTATTGTTAGCTTTAATTGTGGGTTGTAGTTGGTATTTAGTCAACTGGTATATGTTTGGAGATATGTTTATAGAGCGACATTTTAAAACCAACCATATGAAACTAATTTCTCAAGGCTTTTGGACGGACAATCCATTGTATGTATTCGGTTATATAAAAGCCATGATGAAGAATTACTGGCCCTGGTTCCCAGTAACTATGGCAGGTATTTTTTTATTTGCAAAAAGTTCTTTTAAAGATAAAAATTTTAGATCAATGTTTCTTTTCCTTTGGGTATCCATTCCTTTTTTAATTATGAGTACCAGTAGAAATCAGACTCTACGTTACCTTTTTATGATTTTTCCTGCTTTTGGAATCATAACAGCTCACACTTTGGCCGGTTGGTTAAAGGATTCTCAAAAAGAAAAGGCATTACCGTGGATGATTGGAATTGTTATGACTGTTGTTTTGGTGATAAATGTGACTCCAATTCAGGTGAAGGTTTCTCTTGAACAAAATAATTCAGAAGCAAGAAATCTTGCCCCCTTTGTCCACTTAAATACTAAATCTGGTGAGAAAATTTTTAATTACGGATTTACGCCGTGGAACCCAACGCAGGTTCTGGCTTTTTATTCAGGTAGGTTTCTAGAATATCCTGTCAAGGATTCAGAAACTTTAATGCGAAAATTAGATAGAAACCCAAAAGGGACATGGGTATCACCTGTTTCAAAGTTTAAAGAACTGGAGAAAAGATACCCACAGAAACTTTATTTGATTTATGGAAATAAAAAATTTGCTTACTTCACATCAATACAAAATAGAGAAAATATTACTTATAATTTTTTTAATACGCAAGTTCCAATTGTTCGATAGGGTTTTATTTGCGATGGTTTTTTAATAAGAGATATACTTCGGAGTACTCTTGTAAGTATGGACGTAGTCCATTCTTGAGAAATAATTTTATCTTATCCTTGCTAAGGCGCTGTTTTTTCCAACCGCTATCTGTTGCTGTTATGGTTATGGGAAGGTTATAGAACTCTCTTTTCCAATCAGATTGACGCATAACAATATAGACACTGTTCTCTGATTTAATAAAGAGGTTCAGTTCTTCAGGATTATTTAGGTACATAGAGGGAAGTCCTGTCATTACTCCCATTCGAGCTCTATGGTTCCCAACTCTATAAAGGCCGATCTGTTTACCGAGTTTAGAGTCAGTTAGGATATGTTTGGCAAATTCTTTCATTGGATAGCGATTAAAAAAAGAAAGGGTATTGCCGCTCAATGAAGCTAAAGCAACGATTTGGGTGATAGATAAAACAATGATTAGGGAAGAATATTTTTTAAATTTGTAAAGTATGAACAGCAAAAAAGGACTCAAAAAACCAAGAATAGATAAGACAATTAAGCCAGTAGGGGAAGAAAAATGAGGAGATAAAAAAAATATTCCTAGGGCTGTCAGTGTTGAAACTAGCAGATAGAATATTAATGTTAGATAAAACGAAATTTTAAATATTGTACCCTTAAAACCAATGGGAGAGTCTATAAGTTGAGAGAAAAAATGAGCTGTTATCATGGAAATTGGAACTGACACAGGAAGCATATACCTGCTATGCTCAATCCGAAAAAGGGTGAATAGTATTAAGGGAAATACTATCCACATGATAGAAAATAGAAAGGCGTGATTGTTTTTATGGGAAATATTCCGATACCAAAATTTTAATTTTTCAGATAAAAATAAAAAATAGCTCTTTGTTGAAGTTGAATTATTTGGTTTGTTTATAGTTGGTACAAATCTTACTGTGAGAGCTGCTAAAAAAAAGAAAGACCATGGAAGGTAGTAACGAATTATTACTCCAAAATAATATAAACTAAATGGTGAGTCATGAATCATTCGGTCTCGTAATTCTGCTCCCAGAATATGATTTTTAAATTCATCACCATGAATAGTTAGCATGGTTATAAACCAAGGAAGGATAATTGCCGCAAGAATCATGGCGCCATAGCCCAGCCTAAGTCGGGAAATCTCTTCCCAATTGCGCAATGTTATGAGAAACCCAATAATGACAAGTGCTGGAATAATTATAGCGATAGGCCCTTTAATCATAAAGCCGATACCCATACAAATATATGAAATATAATAGAAGGTGTTTTTATTTAGCGTTTCTTGAAAACCTCGTATAAAAAAATAGAAAGCCAAAAGAATAAAAAAATTTAATGCCATATCGGTTATTGCCCAACGCGCAATTTGAAAGTGAAGATAACAACCTGGTAGCAGCAGAGCACTTATGAATGCGGTTTTACCGTTAAATAGGCGTCGAGCGGTCATGTAAACAATAGGTATGCAGAGCGCGGCAAAAAACGAAGACACAAGTCGGGCTGAAAATAAATTAACTCCAAATATGTTGTAGGAAGCCGCAACCATCCAGTAAAATATTATTGGCTTAGCGAACCTATTTTCATCGTTATAAGTAGGTGTTATGTAATCACCAGAATCGATCATATTTTTGGAGCTAGTTACATAAAAATTCTCATCTGCATGGTATGGAGGAACTTCACTAAGGTTATATGTGAAAGCAAGAAAACATAACAGTGTGAATGTACCCAATTTCAAGTATTCGTTTTTTATAGAGTTGATTGGCGAGGTTTGCATTTGCATAACTAGAAGAGAGTATTAGTTTTGTGAGGATTGATTTAAAGTGTTTCGCCATAAACATATGAGTTTATCATACACTATACACTTGGAAGGATTTATGGAGTGCAAAACCTCAAATTGAGAACTATAATTTTTTTATTTCTTCACCGTATTGATAATAGTTTAGACAAAATTCCTATCAAGCTGGTCAATTACTCTTAGTAATTCTTTTAATTTTAAAAGTAAACGCTCGTGAAAATTTCCATCTTATGTTTTGACCTTTCAAGTAATGCCTTTGGTCGAGCGTGGCTTTTGGCGAAAGCTCTTTCAGCGGGTTATGATGTTGAGATTATTGGGACTTCAAGAAAGGGAGGTGTATGGGCTCCGATGGCTGACTCAGAAATCCCTGTAAAAGAATTCATATGGGATCGATATCCAAAGTTCTCAACAATTAAAAAAAATATTTTAGAAGCTATTGACGGTGATCTTATTCTAGCCTCGAAACTTATGCCGACCAGTTTTGGTATCGGTCTTCAGAAAAAATACTCCAGTGGTAAACCATTGCTTTTGGACATTGATGATTGGGAACTTGGTTTTTTTTATCATTCAGGTTTTTGGGGAAGAGTCGGGCGTTTTCTGAATTTTTCTAACCCAAATGGTTTGCCTTATGTTTGGAGGATGGAGCGACTGATTCGCTATGCTGATGGAATTTCTGTCAGTAATAGGTTTTTACAGAAAAAATTTCAAGGTGTTCTGTTGCCACATTGTCGGGATACCACCATTTTAGATCCGATAAAATTTGATTCAGATAAAATAAAAGAAAAAATGGGTTTTCAAAATAAGAGAGTAGTGATGTTTCTTGGAACTCCGAGACCACATAAAGGACTGGACGATCTTTTGGAAGCATTTAAAAAAATCAAAGCCTCAAATTTGAAATTGGTGATTATTGGAGTCGAAAACCAACAGAAATTCTTAAATAAAGTTGATCTGTCGATCAGAGAGAGTGTGGTGGTTTTACCAAAAACACCGTTTCAAAAACTTCCTGAACTTTTATCAATAGCTGATATTATTGCTATTCCTCAACGTCAGACTTCGGATTCAGTTGGGCAAATACCCGCTAGGTTATTTGATGCAATGTCCATGGCCAAGCCAATTATTGCAACTCGGGTATCGGATATTCCTGAAGTTTTGGATGGATGTGGCTACTTGGTTGATCCAAATAACCCTTCTCAGTTAGTAAATACTATTCAATATATTTTAAATAACTCTGATGAAGCTAGGGTTAAAGGAGATGCTGCTCGAGAAAGATGCAGGAAGAAGTATGATATCCATAATTTAGAGTCTGGTTTGAGTGGACTTATAGAGCAAGTTACAGCTAAAAAGGTCAATTGTTGATAGCACCTCAAAGAAAACGGTTTATCTTAAATATAAATGACTAATAATCCATTACTAAGTTAGTAATTTTGTGAAAGCATATAAATTTAAAAATATGGTGATCGAGTATTAATGAAGATTAGGGAAATAAATGCATATAATTTGGTGTCTATGCTATTCAAATTTTTACAAAAATTGAGATTTTTTAAAACACTAAATATAAATTCTTTAAGCGAATACTGCCAAGTTTAGTTGCATCGTAAAAGGTTATTGTCATTCTTTTATAGTGATTTTTTGACTAAAATGAATGAGAGTGAGTATGAGATTAAAAATGATCAAATATTACTCTGGTGTAATAGTTTCTGGGTTGAAAATTTTAAGTAAATGATAAATATTCCTCCAAAAGCAAAGATTCTTTTGATCAAA
>JAPYPM010000130.1 GCA_029937635.1 Nitrospinaceae bacterium | reverse complement strand
AGTGCCCTTTTACAGCACCCCTTGCAGAAATGGGTGTTGATATAACTAAGATGGGTGACATGAGTAATATGGCTGAAATGATGAAAGGGATGTCGAAAGACGAAACCAAACCCTAAGATTCACCATTCAAGAGTACTTAATAGTTATGAACGATAAAAAGCCTTATGACTTATTTATAGAGTGTCGAAGTTGTCGTGTAGAAAACATGATTACTGATTATGTTCCTAACATGCCTATATTTTGTAACCAATGCCGGGAACGATTAATAGATAATGATCTCACTGAGACTCATCTTGAATATGTTTGTCAGGGATGTAATATGAAATTGGTTCTCTCACAAACTACCGAGGTTAAACTCGGCGAGTCAGCTTGTTCATGTGGGAGTACCGATGTTTTAAAGACCGGTAAGACAACTTTGCCTGTGGAGGTTTTAAAAGCAGGTGGACTCATTGACTCGGTCGAAGGTGATGATGAAATACTGGAAGACGTAGATTGGATGAGGCCGGGTGGTTCTGGAAAATTTGATGGTGACTATGAAGATATGTTTGATCAGGATCCTGGCCAAAATTGACAGATTTTTTTTAAAGATCTTGTAACCCGCGGCTTCTATTTTTAATAAGCCATAAATAACTTTACTTACTTTACTCGAAAAAATTCTTTCCAGTTGTAGTTCCTTATGGGTGGTGGTGGGCACTCTGGTGCAGCATCATATCGAGTGGCTTCCCATGATGAAAAAGAATTTTTTTTAAGGTTTCAACCTGTGGCAGATTTTATAAAATCCAGTATTAAATGACTATTTAAAGAAACGCAATCAGGTCTCTTTTTATCCAAGGACGAGCAAACTTTTTCATCTAGGTATCTTTCAAGTTCAAGATATACTCCAATTAGCTTGTTTCATTCTCATTTTTGAAGAGACCTTCAGACCATGCCCTTGACAGAAGTTCAGCAGTTTGTACTTGGTAAAGTTTACTCAAGGGTCAAGTTTTTGGTTGGCAATAAAACGGACATTCCAAAAATTCTTTTGATCAAGATTGGGGCAGTAGGGGATTTGGTGATGGCCTCACCCTTTTTTGATCAATTGCGAAAGCATTTCCCCCACTCTGAAATTGTTCTAGTGGTTGGGCGTTCTTCCTTTGCGGCAGTCGAGCATAACCCTAATATCAATCGTTTTATTCTTGCGGACGATCTTGACCTTTACTGTGGAGGTTTGATCAGAAGATCGCTTGAATTTTTTCGGTTGATTTTTAAATTACGCAAGGAGGAGTTTGATCTGGCATTTGTTCTCCAGCGTGCTATGGCTTTTCGTTTGCTCAGCTATTTGGTGGATGTGCCTGTTCGGGTTGGGTTGGGTCGTGGTCACAAGGACTTTTTTCTAACGCATTTAGTGTCCAATCAGCAGATACAAAACGAGAGTGAATCATGCTTGGATTTGCTCCGAAAATTGGATATACCTGCAGTTTTTGAAAAAACGTTCTATTACTTGAGCGATGATGAAAAAGATTTTCTGGGTTTGTTTATAGAGCGGCATGGCATTGCCAGTGGAGAGCAGGTTGTTGCTATTGCTCCAGGAGGCGGAGAGAGTTCTAAGCGCAGGATGTTCACTAAGCGTTGGCCGGTGCAAAACTACATTGAGTTGATTCAAAGGCTTCAATGTGAAAGATCTAGTCGAGTTATATTAGTCGGGGGACCTGGTGATCGAGAAGTTACAAATAGTGTTATTCAGGCAAGTCCCAATTGTATCGATGCCACGGATTTAAGTTTTGGGGACATGGCATCTATTTTTCGGCGGTGTAATCTATTCATAGGTAATGATAGTGCGCCGCATCATATTGCTACATCCATGGGGGTACCCAGTATCGGGGTTTTTGGTCCGACCGACCCCCACCAATGGGCGCCGCTTGATCAAAACAGTAGTGTTGTCATCAAACCCGTTGAATGCCATCCTTGTTTTATAGATGAAAGATTTCCAAAGTGCTCGCATATTCGTTGCCTGACTTCAATCACTGTGGGTGATGTCTGGCAACAACTGGAACCAGTGCTAACGAGAGTAAATACGTAATATAATTTACTCAAATGTATTGTGTGGAAGAAAGCACTATGAAAAGTTGCTTTGTATAGGGTTTCGCAGGCAAGTGCTTAGTTTTTGACAAGATATTCAAAAACCGATACTTTGTGTTTATCAATCTCTGGTTTTTGACGCTAAGGTCCTATGAAGCAAATGCTTAAAAGAGGTTGGCATCTTCCAATCTCACAAAACAAAGTGTGTGATAGTTTAACTTCATTGAACGAATTATTAAAGGACCTGAAATAACAGGGGGCGCTAGTTTATGGTGAGCGGAAAAGTTCAAGCAGTTATTGCTATGATTATAGTAGCGCTTTTTTTTATCCAAAGCTGTGCAGGTAGAGCTGCTCACCCAGTAAAGGTTTCACAGTCTGGTGATGGTGAAAAATCATGCAAAGAAATTCGATATGAGGCACGCAAATATAGGAAAAACTTAAAAAAAATGATTCCGGATATCAAGTCAGCCGACAAGAAGAGGACCCTGCTTATGATATCAGGGGGGCTATTGATTGTTCCGTGGTTTTTTTTAGATTTGACCGATGCAGATAAGATCGAGGCGAATGCTCAGCGAGCGCGCCATAACTACCTACTCGATGTAGCAAAAAAACACAGCTGTCGCTTAAAACTACCTCACCTAAAATCGTTTTACTTTCATGACAAAGGCTACAAACTTAGAAATCGTTAACTGAGGATATTTTAAAGTAGTGGTTTCGTGACCTTGATGTATATGAAGGTTAATCCTAATTGTGTTTCCGTTTGGGTTGTCGTTGAGTGCTTGCCGCGTAGATTGATTTTATTAAAAAACTATTGCAAAACAAAGTTGGATTACTATATTATGTATCAAATCACAGAAATAAGATATACGAAATGTACTCATCCAAAAGTTTTGGAAGGGTACTGAAAGTTTGAGGTGTTATCTATTAATTTTATAGGATTAGAAACAAAAAATAAGACAAACTCAAGAATGTGGGTTGACGAATATTGATTTACTATGATAAGATCTTCAAAAATAAAGAATTAAAAATAGTACTAGAAAGAGGTTGAATGCTTGTAATATATAACAGGAGGAGATGAGCGAATGAAAAAGATAAGGTTAACAATTGCGGCTGCAGTATTGATTGGCTTAACAGCTAGTCCATCAGTATATGCAGACGGGTTTGCACCTGGAGAAGGAATGTATCTAGGTGCATTCGTTGGCCATGCTGCTGGGCATGTAAGTGCTAAAGTAGACGCGACCGAGACTGGTTGTGAAGGCACAACCGCAGTAGGTTGTGGTACAACGGTGACAAAGACGACGTTAGAAATAACTGATGGTGGTCTTGCTATAAATGGAATGGAAGGTGGCGGCTGGATTGGTTACGGATATAAGATGGGTGACCTTTACATAGGTTTTGAAGGTGATTTCGCTGGTGGTGGAGGAGAATTTAAGATTACATCAACCAGAGCTCTCGAAACAAAAAATAATGAGGTCTCGGCTAGAAACTTGAGTGAAGCTTCTGCAGAAATGAAGTGGAGCGGCGGAGCTGGTGGTCGAATAGGCTACTATGTTAACGCAGACACACTTTTTTCCGTTAAAGCAGGAATTTCCGCAGCTAAATTTGACGTTAAATGGGCAAATGACAGTGAAAGCTTTTATGGTGGTGGACCTCGATTTGGTGCTGCTCTTGAATCTAGGATCAGTGCGATAGACCCTAACTTGAGTATCAAAATAGCAGCAAATTATGTAGATTATATGACTGCTCCAGTTTCTGGAATCGGCACTAATGACCATAACAATAGCGGCGAAGTCAATTCTGAAGTATCGGGTGCTGCATACAATGCTAGGCTTGGTATTCAGTATAGTTTCTTTGATGTAAATAGCTTATTTTAAGGGAAAATTAGAGCTCATTTCTACGTAAAAAGTCTTACGGATCCAAATGTGGATTCGTAAGGCTTTTTTTGTTGTGAGAGCGGGGTTTTCCATCCTTCCTTTTATTCCGCAGACTAAAGATAGTCTGGCCGTTTCTCTGATATCTTCTAAATAAATTGTTTTAATAGAGTTTATATCGATGCTATCGGGTGGAATGTGACCTTCAGGATATCTAGAAAAGCCCTTGAGGTATCTTCATAGACTAAATTATTTACTGCAGGGATGAACAAGCGGTTAAGGATCTAAGTTCAAGGAAGTTCTCAATTTTTAAAAAAATGTCTGGATTCGGGTTCAATTTGGACCTTCATAAGGTACATTTAACTTAAGAAGTGATTAGCAGGTTCGGGGAGACCAATAGGGGAATCATCCATAGAAAATTATTGTGTAGATTCGGTTTCGATGTGGACCTTCTTAAGGTACATCAATTCCATCGAGTTCATTTCAAATCCCTTAACATAAGGCTTGATCAACAAGTTTTGGGTGGCGACAAATAAAGGAATCATCGCAGCATCCGTTTCAGTAAGTATTCGTTGTGCCTCATCATAAACGTTTTGCCGTTCTTCAGAATTGTCGAGGGTTGCTCCTAATTTTACCAATTGATCGTAACGGGTGTTACTCCACTTTAATCGATTGTTCCCACTGCTGGAGATGAACAGATTCATAAAGTTATCAGGGTCAGGAAAATCAGCACCCCACCCTAGGCGAAAAATCTGCGGCGGATCAACCTGGAGCTTATTTAAAAAAACTTTCCATTCTTGGCTTTCCAATTTGATATCAACATTAAGATGTTCTTTCCACTGAGCTTGTAGAAATTCTCCGATCAGGCGGTTGGTATCATTTGTATTATACATTGCGATTATCTCAGGAAACCCTTCTCCCTTTGGGTAACCCGCTTCTGCGAGTAATTTTTTACCAACGACAGGATTAAACTTTGCACCAATATCAGGGTTGTACCCAAACATACCTTTAGGGATCCATGAGGAGCTTGGAATCTCTTCTCCCTTAAGCAATAAAGGAAGCCTTGAGCGGTCGATAGAATGAGAAAATGCACGTCGAACCAGCGGGTTATCAAAGGGTGCTTTAAGAACATTGATCCCGTAGTAATAACCTCTTAGTTGAGGTAAGTTTTTATATTCATCGTGATGTTTGAAATGAGGGATTGCAACCGGAGGAAGTTCGACCATATCAAGCTCCCCGGTTTCATAGAGGGTCAGGGCTGTGGTTTTTTCCCTGACAACGTAGGCTAAGATCGTATCGACTTGAGGTCGACCCTCATAAAAATTTTCGTTTGCGGTGAGCGTAAGCTTATATTCGTGATCCCAATCACTCAATTTGAAAGGACCATTGGTAACTATATTTTCCGGGTCAGTCCAATGGCCTCCGAATTTTTCAACAATGTCTTTTCGCTGAGGAAAGGTAACCATGAAGGTTGTGATACTAGGAAAGTAAACTACCGTCTTTTTTAAACGGACCTCTAGAATATAGTCTGTCACTGCAGATACACCCACTCGGGAGGGATCTGTGATTTTCCCAGAATTAAATTCCTGTGCATTTTCTACATCAAACAAAAAATAAGCATACTGGGCAGCAGTAGAAGGATTTAGCAATCGTTTCCAGGAATATTCAAAGTCATGGGCTGTGACAGGTTTCCCATCGGTCCAGAAGACATCATCACGTAAGTAGTAGGTGATTACTTTTCCATTTTTGGAGATCTCCCACCGTTTGGCAATCGCCGGGATGGGTTCCATGTTGGAGTTATACTGGGTGAGTCCTTCCATGATATTCGTCAAAATATCAAAAGAGACGCTATCTGTCGCCAGAGACCAGTCGAGAGTTGGAGGTTCGTTACTAATAGGCATACGAAAAACCTGACCGGTATCTATTTTTTCACCAGAGCAAGATAATGATAGAAATAAGAACAACCCTATCAAGATGAATTTATACGAATAGATATTTTTTAAATGAGTAAAAAAAATAGACATAGGTTAGAAAAGCATAGCATGTTTCAGGATTGGTACTAGTGTTTCTGCTGTAACAAAACTAATAGAATTACCTCTTTACTTTTCAATGGACATCGCTAAAATAATCAACTTAACCCTAATCAAAAAAAAATGGCAGACGACCTTTCATTCATACGTAAGTGGATCAAGCGAGGCCTGAGTAAGGATGGAAAAACTCTAGATTTTTCCAACAAGGGCATCAATAACGATATCGCACTGGACCTGGCAGAAAATGTTTCATTGCCTGATATTGAGATCCTATATCTTCATACAAACAAGATCAAGGATTTGGGTCTGGATGAATTGGCCCAGGCGGAAATTTTTGCTCCGTTAAGAGAATTGTGGTTGTACGAAAATCTTATCCGGGATGAAGGAGCCGTGGCCTTAGCAGAATCAGAGCAGGTGACCAAACTTCGCTACCTAAGCTTGTACACTAACAGGATATCCG
>JAPYPM010000129.1 GCA_029937635.1 Nitrospinaceae bacterium | reverse complement strand
CATTAAACCGCTTGGCAACATCAATTCCCAATTGAGTGTGCGTACCATCTGTTTGACGATCAATAGACTTACCAATATCGTGTAAAAGGCCAGCACGTTTAGCAAGCTGAACATCCAAACCCAACTCTGCAGCCATAAACCCGCAAACTCTAGCAACTTCTTTAACATGTTCAAGAACATTTTGTGTGTAGCTTGTGCGGTATTTAAGTCGACCTAACATGTTTACCATCTCTGGATTTATATTATCTACCTGCAAGTCTATAACCGCTTGTTCTCCAGCTTTCTTTATTTGTATTGCAATTTCCTTTTGGCACTTGGCCACAACCTCTTCAATCTTTCCTGGATGAATACGTCCATCTAATATCAACTGTTCTAGTGTAAGGCGGGCAATTTCTCGGCGTATCGGATCGAACCCAGATAATATTACTGCTCCCGGGGTATCGTCAATAATAAGGTCAATCCCAGTGGCCTGTTCAAGAGCACGAATATTTCTACCCTCTCGCCCTATAATACGTCCCTTAATCGAATCGTCTGAAAGAGACACCACAGATACTGTACTCTCCGCAACATTGTCAGACGCCAATCTCTGCACCGCCATGGTAATAATTTTTCTTGCTTCTTCCTCTCCATTATTCTGTGCCTTCTCTTCAATTCTCTTTACATCTTTTGCCGCATCCAGAAGAGCTAAATCAATAACTTTCGCCTTGATTTCTTCTACAGCTTGTTCTGCGGTAAAGGAACTGATCTTTTCAAGTTTTTTCATTTCCTCTTCAGCTAATGTTTCATACCGCAATTTTTCACCTAAGCCCGACTGCTTAGTTTTTTCTGCTTCTTCCATCCTAACGCCTAACTCTTTTTCGAGGTCTAACAAACCCTCTTTTGAGTGCCTCAAGTCATCTTCTTGTTGTTGAATCCTACGCTCTTGATTTCGTAATTCATCACGTTTGACCCGGACTTCTTTTTCAATTTTTTCTTTTTCAACTAATGCTTGCTCCTTGCCTTCAACAACAGCAGCTTTAAATCTATTTTGCACCTCCTGTTCAGCTTCTTCAATAATCATGATCTTTCTGGCTTCAGCTTCTTTAATCTGGTACTGACTTATTATTTTGCGCAAGAAATAACCAATCAAATACCCAATCAAGGCTGCCAAAAGCATTCCTACAATCAGGGTGGAAAAATTAAATTTAACCGCCGTAAAAATATGCATATTAATTACCTCGATAATAGATATCTAATCAAACCTTAACATCTTATGAATCAAGACATCTCAGTGCTTTAGTTTCTGTAATCAAAAAATGAACAGGTTCATCTAAATCTGAGTGTGGGACTAAATTTAAAAGTTGAAAATCATAACTCACTGCAACTCGGGTCACATCACTGGAGATTTTTTTAAAAAATTTATCGTAAAATCCAGCTCCATATCCAATTCGATTCCCAATATTATCGAACGCTAAGCCTGGGACTACGACAAAATCTATATTTGAAAAAGCCACTATATCTCTAAATTTAAGAGTAGGTTGCTTAATGCCATACTTTCCTATCATAAAATCTATATCCATCGAAGGAATACGATTTGCCTGTAAATTTCCCTCTTCAGGATCTAACAATGGAACCAAAACTTGCTTTCCCAACCGTAGAGATTCTCTAATTATTTTCTCTGTTTGCACTTCAAATAAAGTCGAAAGAAAACAAAAAACGGTTTTGGACTTCTTAAACTCATCCATGCCAAACAAACGTTTAGAAATGGCAAGACTTTTCTCATTTTTTTCTAAACCACCAAGCTCTCCGCGTTTTTTGATAATATCCTGTCGGATCGCATTTTTAGCCTGGGTTATCGATGTCAAATTGGTAGCTAACTTCATCCAAAACCTCATTTATAAACGCAGTTAGGTTTTCGAACCTCTGTCATACCAATGAAAGTAAGGCGAGCAAATTAACATCAAAGAAAAATGCTCAAACTTCCCATAACAACCAAAAAATGTCTTAATATACTGGCAAAATGCAAGAAAAAGCATTGAAGCAAAAGGTGGGTTGGGTTAACATATCACCGAATAAACTATGGTAATCTTTTAAAAAATTGAGTTTCGCAGCAACATACTAGACGGCCTTATAAAAAAAAAACAAGGCCTCTTGCTTTACTTGTAACCTATTTAGATCAAAAAGCCAACAAAGAGAACTCTCTATAAACACCCACCATCTAGCTACCCTTTTAAAACATAATATAGGAAATCAACTTAATTCCGTTAAAAAAACAGAAACCTCCCCGCAATGTCGTGCAAAAATATTTCTTTGAACCTATAAAGAATAGGTGGGGAATCTGTATACCACTTCAGGCTTCCTTCGATATAACTCCAATGAAGGCATGCACACCGCGATAGGAAGTCATCCCCGTTTTCGAAGCATTGGCTCAAAAAATAAAATTTTTACACTAACACGACAGGGAAGTAAAAAAATAATATTTCTTGATAACATAATAACACAAAAGGAATATATCTATCAATACTAGCAATCCTTTAAACTTTTTTTTTAATACTTTCTAAAGACCTATCAAGCTTTTGAATCATCCCATCAAGGTGCTGATTAAGTTTCTCGGCATCCGATTGTTTGCCTTGTTTTAACTGTAACAACTCATACCCTAAATTAAGCGCAGTCAATACTGCCACATCCAACATGGACGTTTTGTTTTTGGCTTCCGACAATTCCTTCATCTTCATATCAACCAAAGCCGCTACTTCTTCCATAGAGACTGACGAGGATATCGATTTAACGGAATACACCTTACCGCAAACTATAATCTCCTTCGATGACATAATTAGATAAAATCCATTTTATCAATTTTTTGTAAAACATTTTTTATCTTAGCGCGAGAGGTAGAGCAGTCTTTTGTTAATTTGCGAAGAGAGACTTCCAATTGATTGACTTTATCTAGTGAACTTTTCGCTCTTTCATTTTCTTTCAGCAACGTCACTTTTTCCTTTTCAAGTTCCAGCACTCGCTCCTCAAGTCGGCAATTTTCATTGTAAAATTTTTCTAAACATCGTAACCCCGAAGAAACCAATTCTTCTAATTGTTTGACTTTTTCAACAAACATTGACAAAACCTAAAAATAGAACTTGAGAATAACCATATGGTCTAAAAATTCCATTCTAGAAAAGGTTAACATCGCTCAACAGGTGTGGTCAATCGGCGATTCCAACAAACTCAAGATAATGAACCTTGTGAAAATCATTCTCTTAGCATAGCTCCTAGTTGACTTGATAAAATCTTTACAATTTTTTCAAATACAGGATTCACTTCTTCGTCAATCAAAGTTCTGTCGCTTGACTGGAATGTCAAAGCATAGGTAAGGCTCTTTTTCCCTTCTTTAATTTTATTTCCCTCAAAATGGTCATACAGTTCAATCTTTCTAAGCAATGGACCTCCTACTTGATTGATTCTATCTATAACCTCGCCTGAAGCAACTGTCTTGTCAATTAGGATGGAAATATCTCTATATATTTCCGGGAACTTGGGAAGATTTAAAAATCGAACCTGTTTAGGCAAAGTGTACACCAACCTATCAAAATCTAGTTCAAAAACAATACAATGTTTGGGTAATTCATATTGACGAATAATACTAGGAGACAATTCACCCAAATACCCGCAAGCTTTGCCATCCACCGTCAATCCAACACTCCTGCCCTTTAACATAAAAGGGTTTTCCGGTTCAGGCTGTTCTATTAGTTTCAACTTCAAAAGTCTGCTAACAGCGCTCAGAGTTCCCTTTAAATCATAGTAGTCGTAACTTTTTCCCGTTTGTTCCCATACATTATTTTCATGTACTCCTGAGATAAATGCAGAGACAACCATTTTCTCTTCACGTTCGCCTTGTTCCCCTGACACAAAAATATTACCAAATTCAAAAACTCTCACATGCTTTTGTCCTTTGCTAAAATTTGTCATTGCTGACTGGACTAATCCAGACAATAGGCTTGGGCGCATGACACTCATGTCTGCGCTAATCGGATTGTTCAACGATATTGAATTTACTTTGGGAATGGTAGAAAATGCCGATTGAAATGTTTTGGCGCCTAACTCATCAATAAAGCTATATGTAATAATTTCAGAAAACCCGATATCTCTTAAAAGACTTTTAACGCCGCATATGGCAGACTGCTTTGGAGTAAATCGAACTGGGTTAATTTGTGCCGCAGGGCTGGTCTCTTTAATTTTATCAAATCCCTTTAAACGAGCCACCTCCTCTATAAGATCAATTTCTCTGAGGAGAAAGGGACGGAAACTAGGGATACCCACATTGAAAGTCTCATTATCTTGCAATAAAGAAACTTCTAGCTTTAGTCGAGATAAATAGTCCTTTATCTGATCTCCAGAAAGAGAGCAACCGAGAACTTGATTTAAACGTGAAGTTCTCAACGACACATTTGTAATCGGTTGAGGAGATGGATAAAGATCAATTCTTCCTTTACAAATTATTCCTCCAGCCAATTTCTTTATAAGAAGTGCCGCTCGAGCCTGGGCAGAGATTACGCCCTGCATATCGACTCCTCTTTCAAATCGGATTGAAGAATCTGATCGCAAACTATACTTCTTCGACCCCTTTCTCACTACCACCGAGTTAAAACTCGCGCTTTCTAAAATAATGTGGCGAGTGGACGATGTAACCTGACTATTAGTGCTCCCCATGATACCCGCTAAGGCAATGGCCTTATTATCATCCGCTATCACTAAAGCACCATGATCTAATTTTAAATCACTCCCATCTATAGCTGTAAATGACTCACTCTCTTTGCCGCGACGCACTATAATACTGGGACCTTCTAACAAATCCTTATCAAATACATGCAAAGGCTGACCATATTCCATGAGGACAAAATTTGTAATATCTACGACATTATTTATCGGACGAAGTCCGATTGCAGTTAATCGGTCCGCCAACCATTTAGGGGATGGTCCTGGCTTAATATTTTCAATAACCATTGCGGAGTAGCGCGCACATAATTCTGGCTCACGATTATCTACTTTAAGTTTATCTCCTATTGGACTTACCCCCCAATTTTCCTCTAACTCCGCTTCATAGTCAGGCACCCTAAATGATTTACCTAGAAGTGCGGCAACTTCTCTAGCAACTCCAAGATAACTAAGACAATACCCTCTATTAGGAGTCACATTCAGCTCCAGCACTTCGGTTTTTGTCCCATCACTTAATTCTACTGTTTCCTCTGATTCGATTTCAAGACCAGCCATCGTGAGCAAATGTCCTAGTTCTTCAGCGCTAAGGTCGACGTCAACGTATTCTCTTAACCAGTCTAGTTGAATTTTCATGTGGTATTTTAAGTTTACTAATCTATAGTAATTAAATGTCTGCCGTAGCAAAACAAGTTAGCGATTATATGAGAAGCGTAGGCAAAAATCAAAATCACTTCACTCGTCAACCTACCAATCTAAATCAAAAATACAATCTTTACTTTTAGCAGATCCCAGTAAAAACTTCTTTCACTTGTCGGTCCTTTTTCAGTTTAGACAACACAACAGCTTCCAACCTGAAATATAACTTATTGATTTTCTTTTACGATGTTGCACAGATAATTGACTTTTTAAGAGTGCTATAATTTAGATGTTTTTTTATCTAATCAAAAGAAGTCTTAGGTTTTTCATCTTCACTTCTTCAATAATATTTAAAAAATTTTACCACCTATTAGTTTATGAAACTGTCTAAAGATAGCATCTTAAAAAAAATCAAAAAAAAAGCTGGGAGACCAATGAAGGTTTCTGAGTTGGCCCTAGCTTTGGGCATCAGCGAGGTTCAACGAAGGGATTTTCGCAATCAAATTAAACTTATGGCAGGAGAAGGCACCTTAGTCCGTTTAAGAGGTGGTCGCTACGGCCTCCCTGACGAAATGAACTTGATAACAGGTATTTTTAATGGACATCCAAATGGTTATGGGTTTTTGACACCAGAAAAGAACGATCAAGACGGAGATATATATATTAGCCCAAAGTACACGGCTGGTGCTATGCATAAAGATAAGGTGATCGCACGCATCGAATCACATAACAGGTCAGGACGTCCTGAAGGTCGAATTATGCGGATTTTAGAAAGAGCAACAACGTCTTTGGTAGGTTTATTCCAGCCCCTAGATGGGAATGGATGGGTCATACCGATGGATAATAAATTTTCTCATGATATTTTTGTTTCAAGAAAGCATAAACTCGGTGCCAAAACCGGACAAATCGTTGTCGTTGAAATTACTTCCTATCCAGAAAAACACCAACCACTCACTGGGAAAGTAACGGAAATTCTTGGATATTCCAACGACCCAAAAGTGGAGTTAAGTTCAATTTTTCGCAAACTAGGAACACGTTTTGAGTTCCCACTTAATGTTGTGGAACAAGCTAAAAAAACAACAGAACACATCAACAACAAAGAT
>JAPYPM010000128.1:4844-6453 GCA_029937635.1 Nitrospinaceae bacterium | reverse complement strand
CTCTAAAGTAAAGTTTCCTACTTCAGGAATAAAAACCAAACTGGAAGGAAACTCACATACCCACTCCAATGGATACTTTAAAACTTTTTTTAAAAAAATTACCTTTTTGTTGATTTTAAACAGTTTCTCTGTATTGGGATTATTCTTTATCTGACTTTCAATAGAAATTTTAAGCCTACCAGTAACAACTTCGTTAGAGGTTATTAATAGATTCCATCTTGTCTTACTCTCTTTAATACCTATTTCCCACAACTGAAAAATGCTTTTTGATTCACAATACACAAACTGAAATGACGGATATTTAGATAATAAATCTTTATTTTTTAAGTTATTTGATACAACAATTTTTTGAGGAGACCAGCTATCGATATTTTTTAGGCAATCTGTAATTGAAACCCGCGGGGAAAAATCGGCTATAATAAGTGTTACTGGCAGCTTCGATGACATTTTAGCCTCAACACCGTATTCCATTTTGGTTTAAAATCTGATGGGAAAGAAGATAATATCACTGCAACTATGGAATCAAAAATAACTAGAAAAGGGGTTTTCTAGACCAGGTCATTAATTATAATATTTACTATGTTTTGTTATTTTTTAAAAACTCCCTTAGGAAATAGTCTTTAAAAAGAATATTTCCCATTTCATTAAAATGGACATCCCCAGGTATATAGTATTTCTCGATAAGTCGCTTCACACCAATTTTTTCTTTTATGGAAAAAAGATCTTTGAAGTGATTTATAAATCTAGTGTTATTTTTTTTGGCCCAAGATTCCCAAAAAACCACTTGTTTAGAATCTACCGTGTCATAGTATAACTGCGCCGGCCAAGGATAAACAGCCAAAGTCATTTTAATTTTGTGTTTATTTAGTAGTTGAACAAGGTTGCCCATACGTTTTGCGCTTAAATCAAGTCCCCTCTTTCCATACTCATTATAAACATTTTCATCAAAAGTCCACGCGCCTCTCCTGTAATGCTTGCTATCAACACTAATTGCATCTTTATATGAATGATTACTGTTCTCTTTAAAAACAAGTTCTTTGGAAGCAATTGTTTTTTTTCGCTTTATTACAGCTCTCAACCAAGCGAATATTATAGTGTTTTGTTTTATTAATTCGCTTTGCAGGTTTGGCTTTTTGACCAAAATATCAGTAACCAAACCATCATCTAATGCAAATCGATCTTTTGCTAGAGCATATTTTGATGCTTCATCTTGAATATCAGATATATCAAGATATACAATTAATTCGTCAAACTCCAATCCTGTATTATTTATCAGATCCTCAACTTTCTTCCAGTATATGATTGGAGAATAGGAACTCACTCCCGCATTAAGAATGCTATATTTTTCTTTTAACGCGTCGTCAATGAGGCCTACAAATGTTTTTTCGTATTCGAGCCCAATGCCTTCAGTCACAGAATCCCCTATAAAAAGCAATCTTTTCTTTTCAGACTTTAGAGGAATTTGCCTATCGGACCTATCTTTGAATCCAAGCGAATTAGTATTCACCGTATATACATACCCACCCCACTTCGCATTATTTTTATTTCTTACGTTCTTGGCAAGATCGTGATGGTATCTGTATGATTTTATTCTATAGGTACGCTCACT
>JAPYPM010000128.1:0-4744 GCA_029937635.1 Nitrospinaceae bacterium | reverse complement strand
TAGGGAATTATCTAATATCTATTTTCTGCAATAATTTTATAAAACTTAGAACTAGCCTCCATATTCTTGCAAAAATATCAGTATATAAAATAATTAGAACTTTTGTGAATTAATTACAATATAACAGCTATAAACAGCGAGCTTTTATATTACTAAGAGTATGGTTAAATTTGACAGGCAAATAAAATTAAAAGGTTTGGTATATTTTCAAGCATATGATTAAATGCTTACCGTTTTAAATCTAAAAATTGAAAGCATTCACGCAAAGCTATCCCTTTCAGATTTTATTTTGGGCGCAACGGCAACCTGCGACCTCATTATTTATTAGCGACCATAAAAAATATCAAATTTATTTATTATCTTGTTTAAAAGACCATCACTATTTATAACGAAATAAGTACGACTATTTGTTTAATTATAAACTTAATTTTCCGCCAGGTATTTCTTCATGCTTAAAAATAGTCTTAATGTAACGGTATTGCCGTCCAGCAATATTATTCAGGTGGGGCAGAAAAGGCAAACGGCCGAATTGATAGAGAAGTTTTATACAAAAAATCCTTTTCCTAATTATGAAAATTTTGAAGGCATCAATGACATAGAAAATAAGTTAAAAAAGCACCAATTTAGTTTGAGCTTTAAAAAATCCGTTGGATTTGGGAAAAAAATAATAGAGGTTGGCAGTGGTACCTGTCAACTAAGTATTGCCCTTGCAGTTCGAACAAACAATGAAATAGTTGCCTTTGATGCCACTCTAGAATCACTTCAACTTGGGTCTGCTTTTGCCGACAAACATGGGGTTGATAACTGTTGCTTTGTTAATGGAGACCTAATCAGCGATCCATTTATAGAAAATTATTTCGACGTAGTATGGTGCTCGGGTGTTTTACACCACACAGAAAATGCCGAGAAAGGATTTAAAATAATTGTAAAATGGCTCAAACTTGATGGCTATGTAATAATTGGGCTATATAATCTATATGGTAGGATGCGCACTGTATTTAGGCAGATGCTTTACAAGTCTTTAGGCAAAGGTTCAATTGGAAAATTTCTGGTTTTTCTTTTAGACCCAGAACTTAGGAAACGCAAATCAAAAACAAGAAAAGAAGCCTGGTTTAAAGATCAGTATGAAAACCCCGTCGAATCTTTGCATACTGCAGACGAAGTGCTCAGGTGGTTCGATGAAAATGGTATCGAATTTATCAGCTCTGTCCCCTCTTGCCACACAGACTCCATTGACTACGAAAACATATTTTCTAAAAAAAATCGTGGTAATATATTTACAAGGTTTTTATCTCAGATTTTTATGTTATTCGCACCCCTAGATGAAGGCGGGCTATTTCTGATGATAGGGAAGAAAACTCATTGAATGTGGAAAAACCTATTCTATAATCAGTCTGCATCAAACATCTGAGTGTATTTTTTTTTAAAATTTGATTGTTGTTCATCTTTTTTCAACAAGCAGTTTCCTATAGCAAGTGCCTCCATCCCAGATCCCATAAAACATCGGAATGCATCTTCTGGAGTACATACAATGGGCTCTCCTCGCACATTAAAACTTGTATTTATTAATACCGGACACCCCGTTTGAGCTTTAAACTCTGCAAGTAATTTATAATAACGACCGTTAGTCTCACTGTGAACTGTCTGGATACGAGCAGAATAATCTACATGTGTAACGGCAGGGATATCAGAGCGGGATATGTTTAATTTTTCTATTCCAAACAATTGTTTCTGCTCATTCGTCATAGACCTCTGGAGCCCTTTGGCGACATCTGCTACTAATAACATATAAGGACTATCGTCATCCATATCAAACCAATCTGCAACATCTTCTCTTAAGACCGATGGTGCAAAAGGTCTGAACGACTCACGAAACTTTATCTTTTGATTAAGAATCGACTGCATTTGTGGCGACCTAGGATCACCAAGAATAGAACGAGCTCCTAACGCTCGAGGACCAAACTCCATTCGTCCCTGAAACCAACCAAGAGCCTTACCCTCTTTGAGCATTTCAACACAAGTTCGAATCAAATCAACTTCTTCAAGTATTTCGAATTTTGCGCTGACCTCTTCTAGACTTTTAATAATTTTTTCATTCGAAAACTCTGGCCCAAGATACCCACCTTTCATAGAATCCTCTGCACTAACTGATTTCCTAGGTTGATCTAAGTGCAGGTAGTAAGCTGCCAAAGCCGCACCGATTGCCCCACCCGAATCGCCAGAGGCAGGTTGAATCCAGAGAGACTCCTGATTCCCTTCACGCAGTATTTTCCCATTAGCAACGCAATTCAAGGCTACCCCACCAGCAAGACAAAGATTTTTTTCTCCAGATTCTTTAACAAGCGAACGGGTAAGTCGTAATACTGCCATCTCAATCACTTTTTGAATTGACGCAGCAATATCCATATGCTTCTGGGTTAACCGAGCTTCAGGAGATCTAGGAGGCAAACCGAATAAATCGTGAAATCGAGAACTAGTCATGGTAAATCCGGTACAGTAATTAAAATATGATAGGTCAAGCCTAAATGAACCATCCGCTTTTAAATCAATCAAGTGATCAAGTATGCGTTTTACATATTTTGGCTCGCCATATGGAGCCAATCCCATTAGTTTATACTCACCTGAGTTAACCTTAAATCCTGTGTAATAAGTGAAAGCTGAATACAAAAGGCCTAGAGAATGAGGGAAGTGAATTTCTTTAAGAATTTCTATCTTGGAATCTATCCCTCTAGCAAACGAAGTAGTCGCCCGCTCACCAACTCCATCCATAGTCAGTATCACCGCATTAGAAAAAGGGGAGGGGAAAAAAGCACTTGCCGCGTGGCTTAAGTGATGCTCAGAAAATAGAAGCCTATTCTTTAAATCTTTTTCGAATCCAACTTTACGCAGCTCATTGGATAACAGTTTTTTTTGAAATAACTTTTCTTTGATCCATAGGGGAATGACTTCTCTAAAAGAACTGAACCCCTTCGGAGAAAATGCCGTGTAGGTTTCTATCAAACGCTCAAACTTTAGAAAAGGCTTATCATAAAAAACCACATAATCAATATTATCAGGAGATATTCTGGTCTCCTCTAGACAATACCGAATCGCATTGACGGGAAAACGAGCATCATGTTTTTTTCGACTAAACCGTTCTTCTTGGGCCGCTGCGAGAATATCTCCATCCTGAATCAGCGCTGCAGCACTGTCATGATAATAGGCCGAGATACCCAGAATATGCATATATATTTCTCTAATTTAAAAGAAAGTATAGACTAACGGAGCAATTGCCGAACCCTGAGCCAATACAATTAACCCACCTATTAGCAAAAGAGCAATAACAATGGGCCACATCCAGAATGGCGCTCTCTCCCAAAGAAACCCAAAAAATTCTATTAAAAATGACATGAGACAAACTCCTTTAAATCAATATTGCTTATTCATGTAACCGGGTTTTGGGCCTGGGGGATTTCTATCAATCCAGTAACTTTCAAGGTCAGATTGGAACTTAAGGTAAAATGTATCCTTACTTAACAAACTTCGAACAACTCCCATAGGGACTAGAATCAGAAAAAAAACGAGCCCCAGTAAAATAGGATTGCCAACTCGACCAAGTAGAAGCCCAAGCTTCATCCAAGCCCAACTAAGAGGAGATAATATGGAAGGTTGAATCAGAGCGATAATAAAAACAAAAATAAACCCTAACAAAAAACACCATGCTCCAAGCAGACCACTTAACTCTCCCCATACTCCAATCCCTAATAGAATGAAAGCTAATAGCATGCCGAAAGATCGGTCCGAAAACACACTAATCTTTTCTCCTCTATTTAAATTTTCATGCATTTTCTTGTCCCTCACTATTAATACAAATATTAAATAAAGTATTCCTATATGGAAAAAGGATTAAGCGGGGAGCATTTTACTCTCAGCATTACTAACTCTCAATGAAAAGATTCTCCCACGAGAATATTTGACACCAAACCACAATCAAACATATTCAAGCTTTACCAGCTAGGGGAACACCACATCAACAACGATTAAAAATAATATTTAAAATACCGACTTTCTAATTACTTCGAAAAAACAACTAAAGTGAGATTTTGGTGCATGGGTCAAATGATGATTTATCGAACAATTGGTAGTTTTATTTTTGAAAAATTGTAAACAACATTTTCTCGATTTTGCATTGATGTGAAATAAGCAAATTTTTGATTCGCATAAATCAAATAGAATTTCTCCGGAAATTCATTTTTCAGTTTTTCAAATTTTGAGATAGGCGACAACCATGTTCCTTTTGGATTTTTATCTATCTCTTGAATTAAAGCCTCCGTATCTTTAACAGGATACTCTAGAAATCTACCTGAATAAAAAGCTAGCACCTGCGTTGGGTTCCAAGGCGTAAATCCGTAGTTGAAAAGCTTTTCATTAGATTTAGTATTTATGTGAACAAAGGGAGCGAGATTCCTCGCATCAGCATTATTTTGATTCAAAGAAACCTTAACCTGTATTGGAGTTACGTTTATCACTAAAACAATGGCCATAACAACTCCAATCATCCATGGCAATACCTTTTCTTTTTGAGAAGTCTTTAACCAACTGGCCAAAGTGTGGGCCGTTATGATCGCAAAAGCAGGGAAAACCATAAAAAGGTAGCGTAGAGTCTGATTTCTGCTTGTGCTCATTATTATGAATGGAATAAAGACCCATAGAAAGAGAAATTTTGACCGATAATCTTTTTCTCTAAAAGAACTTTTTGCAAATA
>JAPYPM010000127.1 GCA_029937635.1 Nitrospinaceae bacterium | reverse complement strand
GTTGGTAGACATTCTCTTAGAAGGTCTGCCCCATTCCAGTTTGTTATAATCAAAGTGATCTCAGGTTTCATAAGGCTTGTTGTTAAAAAGTACGAATTTGACTATTCTATTACTTCTTAACTTGTTTAACGGATAAATCAAAGGTGCTCTTGATTAGTTTTAATCAAATTTTGGTGAAAGGGAAGTATGGTTTCACAATAACCTTAATGCTCAGCTGAGTAAGAAAATAAATTAAGTTTGTGAAAAAAATTACTTTTTGATCGGTGTGTATTTGAACTGACAAAGCGTTCCGAGTTTTGCAAATAGGTTGGTTAACTTTAAGTCTACGTAATCTTCCCTAGCATTCCATGGTATTTTGTCAAATTCACAGGCGGTGGGAATATAGTCGACTCTACCATAACGGATAAAGAATTCAGCGAACCAGCACTTCTTGAACTTAAAGTTTAATTCAGTTTCATCATTTTTTTTA
Organism: Nitrospinaceae bacterium; assembly: GCA_029937635.1. Classification (GTDB taxonomy): domain Bacteria; phylum Nitrospinota; class Nitrospinia; order Nitrospinales; family VA-1; genus Nitromaritima. Next base: position 5,998 of record JAPYPM010000127.1, on the reverse strand, counting down.
ATATCAGGCATGAAATAATCCCAGCCAAAAACATTGTCAAAGTCACTTTGGTTAGATTCGACAAAAGCTTTGAATGGATTAGTTGATGCTTTTTCATCGGCTATAGATTTATCCATGTCAGGCTTTAACCATTCCTGAAAAGAATGGGTTATATATTGGCGAGCTCGATCGATTCTAATATTATAATCTTCAAGAACGTTATGAGTAGTGTACATAAACAAAGCAATAACGGTCAATCGTTGGGTTGCGGCGTCTAAATTTTCGCCACCTTCGTGTTCCCATAACTTTACAAAAAGTTCCGTGATTTTATCTTTATCTATAATTATATCTTCGGTATCTAAATGTTTTAGAATAGGTTCTATGTGCGCGGCTGCTTTTTGGGCAAAATCGGAGTCTAATGTTATTTCGCTGTCTTTATTTTCATTCATACTTTAAGCTTTCCAAAAAATAGATTAAAAAAATACTTAGAAACAGTAAACACCAGGCCCAATTTTTATTATAGTCGAGTTATTCTCCAATACGTAATTATGTATCTCAAAAAATAGCATATTGATGGGTAAAGTATCAAGGTTATTAGCAGTGGAGAATATAAGGCTAGAGAATGGCAGTGCTGTTAGGTTTAAGAGCTTTAACTATGAAATACTCTTTTTAACGATATTAGGTCTATGAAGCAGAGTTTGTTTGACATAGTAATTATTGGCGCCGGGGTTATTGGACATAGCATTGCATTCAAGTTGAAACAGTGCCGGCCTGATCTTAGGTTAGCTGTTGTTGGGGATCCTATGAACTCGCTTATGGCTTCTCGAGCTGCAGCTGGCATGCTGGCACCTTTTGGTGAATGTAATGAAGCGAATAGATTTTTTAGATTCTGCCGCGATTCTTTTCTGCAATACCCGGACTTTATTAAAAGCTTGATGTCTATAAGCAATATTCCTATTTTTCTTTCCATGAAGGGTTCCTTGATCCCTTCATTTTCGTTGACTAATGGCTGGGAAAAAAAAATCGAGTTTTTTCGCGAACAAAATATTCCTCATGAAATTTGGTCGCCTGAGAGATCTAGGCAACTTGCTCCAGCTTTAGTGGAGTCCTGTGGAGAAGTAATGTGGGTAGGAGAAGGTCAGGTTAATAATAGGGAAATGCACGATGCTCTTGTAATCGCTTCTAATAAACTGGGTGTTGAAATTATTGAAAAAAATGTAACTGGGTTTATTCATGACTCCTCAGCTGTGGAAGCCGCAGTCGCGGACAAGCTGGAAGTTAGAGGTCAAAAATTTGTTCTTGCTTCTGGAAGTTGGTCATCGCAATTGGGAGATGCTCTCGATGTTTCACTCCCAGTAAAGCCAATAAAAGGCCAGATGTGTCGTGTGGCGGTCGAAGATGGTCAACTTGATTATACAGTCCACGGTTTAATGACATATGTTGCCCCATGGAAAGAAGGCAAAGGCTTTGTGCTGGGAACCACTATGGAGGACCGAGGATTTAATCCCATAATCGAAGATGATGTGATTCAAGGTCTTATTGACCGAGCGGCAGAGGTAATACCCTGCATTAAAGATGCACCACTAATTGAGAGCTGGACAGGTTTACGCCCAGCGGCTGAAGATTTGATGCCTATTATGGGGAAAAGCGCTCGTTATCAAAATCTTTTTTATTCAACAGGGCATTACCGAAACGGTATATTGCAAACACCGAAGCAGGCTGAGTATCTTGTGGAAACAATTTTAGGAACTCTGACTGATGAGATATTAGAATTTTCTCCGAAGCGGTATAATTTATAATTCAATCAAAATATTTTTATTATGCCCAGTGATAATAGAGAGAATTACGACCTGAAACGCGATTTTAAAAATATTTGGCATCCATGCACTCAGATGAAGGAGCACGAATTAGAACCTCCTCTTCTTATTGAAAAAGGTGATGGGATTTACCTTATTGACAGGAATGGTAAACGGTACATAGATGTTATTTCCTCCTGGTGGGTAAATCTGTTTGGTCACAATCATCCACGTCTCAACAAAGCTATTAAAAACCAGTTAGATCAGATGGCGCATGTAATGTTTGCGGGTATTACGCATGCTCCTGCTATTAACTTGGCGGAGACTTTAGTGGAGTTGACACCGCCAAACTTAACAAAGGTATTTTTTTCTGATAATGGTTCGACCTCAGTAGAAATTGCTCTTAAAATGAGCCTTCAATACTGGCAACAAAGTGGAGAAAAACAACGGACGAGATTTATTTATCTTTCCGGTGGTTATCATGGGGAAACTCTTGGAGCTTTGTCGGTTTGTGGAATAAATTTATTTCGAGAAAAATTTAATGGCGTGCTTATGCAAAATCTGGAAGTGAAAGGTCCAGATTGCTACCGATGCCCATATGATCTCAAGCCAGATAGTTGTCAGGCTGAATGTTTTGAACATTTAGAGAAAGCACTAAATGAAAACAGAGGGACTGTAGCAGGTGTGATTGTTGAACCACTTGTTCAGGGTGCAGCCGGTATGAAAATCTACTCCCCGGTTTACCTTAAAAAACTGCAGGAAGCCTGTGAAGATTCTCAAACTCATACTATTTATGACGAGGTCGCAGTTGGGTTTGGTCGTACCGGTAGTCTTTTTGTTTGTGATAGCCACGGACTAAAACCTACATTTTTATGTTTATCTAAAGGTATTACTTCAGGATATTTACCACTTGCAGCGACATTGACAAGTGACCTAATTTATCAGACATTTTACGGTGAACACGCATCTAGGAAACTGTTTGTACACAGTCATAGTTACTCGGCAAACCCTTTAGCTTGTGCTTGTGCAAACGAAACCTTGTCTCTACTGACAAAAAATAATTTTTTAGAAAACTTGAAGCCTAAAATTAAATTCCTTGGCGAAACAGGAAGCTTATTCAATGAATATAAATGGTGTGGTGAGTTCAGGCAAAAAGGAATGATAGCTGCTATTGAATTAGTGCGCGATAAGTTGAGTAAGGATACTTTTTATCTGAAAGACCGAGTGGGGTATAAGATTTATCTTGAAGGACTTAAAAGAGGGGTTTTAATGAGACCTTTGGGAGATGTCATTTATTTTGTACCACCTTTAATTATTACAAATGAAGAAATCAAGATTATGATGGATGCGGCGCTCGAAAGCATTGAGTCGGTACTTAGTTAATTTTACTAGAAAGGAAATATTGTAATGTATGAGGTGACAGTAAAGACAGGGTTTTCAGCTGCACATCAACTTCGCTATTACGATGGAAAATATGAAAACTTACATGGTCATAACTGGACCGCAATCGTAACTGTGGAAACAAAGGAACTAGATGAGATTGGACTGGGAGTTGACTTTATAGTTCTTAAAAAAAACGTTGAGGATATTTTAAGTCGTCTTGATTATAAAAATATTAACGAAGTTCCACCCTTTGACTCAAAAAATCCTTCTGCTGAAAATATTTCTCGATGGTTATTTGAGGAGTTGGTCAATTCTATAAATAATGATAATGCTCGTTTAAAAAGGGTAGAAATTAAAGAGTTTGATGACTGCGGTGCCGCTTATTTTGAATAAGAAAACTTTTCATTTTATTGTGATTAAGTTTATAAAATTTAAGAGTTATTGTTTTTTTTAATTAGTTTTTAAAATATTTTTAAAAGGCTGTTTTATCTCAATACTATCTTTCTTAGTAATTAAAACTTTTTTGAATTAAGAGTCAATTCTATTTCTCCCTAAGGCGAATTTAATAACTGACTCCTTATAAAATTTATGGTTCATCATGTGATTAAAGATCTTATCCTTTTGTTGTTAGTTTCCCTTCCCATAAATATCGTTTTCCACCGTATTAAATTTCCCTCAGTTATGGGTTATCTGTTAGCTGGAGTGTTAATCGGACCTCATGGATTGAAGCTGATATCAGATATTTCAGCAGTAAAAGAGTTAGCAGAAATAGGGGTGGTTTTGCTTTTATTTGTGATTGGTTTGGAGTTTTCTTTAGGGCGAATCCTCAAAAATTTAGCTTCAATCCTAGGGGCTGGAGGACTTCAGCTAGGAATGACTACACTTGCCGTGTGGTTTGTTTTTTCTGAAATGAACTTCGAACAAAACCAAAGTATTGTTCTAGGTCTGATCGTTGCTTTGAGTAGTACAGCAATCGTTCTAAAAATGATTACTGACAATGCTGAAATAGACACGCTGTCTGGAAAGCTTTGTATTGGGGTTCTCTTGTTTCAGGATTTATGTGTCGTTCCAATTATGATTCTTTTACCTCTTCTTGGTCAGTCAGAAGTGCACACTAATCTTGACTTTATCTTGGAGGTAGCCAAGTCACTTTTTGCCGTGGTAACAATTTATTTTCTCTTTCGATGGGTTGTCCCGAAAGTTTTGGCGGGGATAGCTCGTGTAGGGAATAAGGAACATCTCACTTTATCAGTGGTATTTATAATTCTTTTCACGGGTTGGATCTCTCAGCAAATGGGTTTGACTTTGGCCATGGGAGCCTTGATTGCTGGAATGATTATTTCTGAATCTGAATATAACCATCAGATTATTCTCGATATTTTGCCACTGAGAGACTATTTCAGCAGTATTTTCTTTATATCTGTCGGCATGCTTTTGCAAATAGATATATTTACAAGTTCCTTTTTGACTTGCCTTGGACTTACTGCGCTTGTTGTTTTAGTTAAAGGATTTTTTGCTACTTTAGCTTGTTTTCTTGTTCGAGTCCCTTTAAGGATTTCCTTTGTAGTTGGAATGCGATTGGCTCAAGTTGGAGAGTTTTCTTTAATCCTTTCTGCGATGGCATTAAACCAGGGATTATTAGATTCTCATCAGTATCAGCTGTTACTTATCGTTTCTATTCTTTCTATGCTTTTAGCCCCGCTTTTGATTCAGGTTTCTACAGGACTTTCAATCAAGTTATTTTCTAAGTGGAAGTCTAAAGAAATCCCTTCAACCGAAAGCAAGAATACTAAGCTTAAAGATCATGTGGTTATTGTTGGATACGGCGTTGGTGGCAGGACGCTTGCGCAGGTTCTTCTTGAAGCAAAAATTTCTTTTGTTGTTCTAGAGTTGGATGGCGAGCGGATAAGGAGAGCCTTGACCGAAGGAGTCACGACTCTTTATGGTGATTGTGCTCAAGAACAAACATTGATTCGCGCCGGTTTAAGAGATGCTCGCATGATAGTTTTAAAAATTTCAGACTACACAGTTACGGAAAAAACAGTTCGCCTTTCACGCAAGATTAATCCCCAAGTCAATATTATGGTTCGAACTCGACGAACAGATCAAGTAGTAGAACTTAAAAATGCAGGAGCGGATCAGGTGATTCCAGAAGAATTTGAGACGTCTATAGAGATTTTTTCGAGAGTGTTGCGAGACTACCATGTTCCTAATAATATTATTGAACAACAGGTTGAGTTGATCAGGTTAGAAGGCTATAGCATGTTTCGTGGGTTAGCCTTAAATACAAAAAGTTTTAAGAAGTTTTCCGCCTATTTGACGGCTACCCTTACAGAATCTTACTTAGTGTCAGAAGAAAGCTGGGCTCTTGAAAAAACAATAGGAGATATAAATATTCCGACTAGAACAGGGGCAGTTGTCGTTGCCTTGGTAAATAAAAATAAACCTTATCCCAATCCTGACCAAAAATTAATTGTCCAGTCTGGGGATATTTTTATTCTTCTGGGCAGTCATATTCAATTAGATCAATCATTAAAGATGCTAAGATATGGGCACACCGGTAGTAAGGAAAAAACTAATTAAAAAATAATCTAAGCATTTTTTAATTAGTTTTTGAGACTAAAAGTTTTGGTTTTGTATGAAATAGAATAAAAGAGTCTAATAAACTTTGGTGACATGGATTCTACGAAAATCTTTGTGAAAAAAGTATATCTAACAACTTGTATCCTTAAAGTATTACGAGGGTTTTTCTCTATAAGGAGGCTAAATGCCCCTGTGGCTGATCATTGGTGTTGGTAGTTTTATAGGTGGTATTTTGAGGTATTGGATCAGCGGATGGG
>JAPYPM010000126.1 GCA_029937635.1 Nitrospinaceae bacterium | reverse complement strand
TCCTATTTGGCCAAGGGAAAGATCCGCATTCCATCCGTCAGAGAAAGGAATTTTTGTCCATATTAAAACCCGATGATTATCTTTATCTGCAACAAAAACATGTTGATCGTCCCCTGAGAAAATGCCTGCTGGAAAAAACAAAGAACCCGATCCTACCAACCCCTGTCGGTTAGCCTCATTTTCTTCTAGGTTATCCTGCCCCATAACAAGTGTTGGCGGCTCTCCATCGTCAGATGGAATACCATTCCATCGGGCCACACGGTGGTTGCCACTGTCAACGACGTAAAGCTTACCGTCAATCACACATAGGCCAGCCGGCATAGAACAGGTATCCTCCTCTGCTTTACTAATGGTAAACCCATCCAGATTTTCATCACCCAACCCAGAAGTCATTTCATCTAAAGTCGTTGAGAGCCCTCTATTTTCCAAACAATCAGCAAAGTCCTCCTGGCCAAGAACAACATTGGAAGGCTCACCGTTTTCTTCAGGGAACTGATCCCAAATCAAAACACGGTGATTCCCCGAATCAGAAATAAAGAGCATATCACCATATCTACAAATATCCTGAGGGGCAGAAAGCGTATTGTCTCCAGGGTCGTCCGCACCACGGTTGGACATGACAGTGGAAAAATCGCCCTGACCAATGATTAGATAAGCACCCTTCTCCGGTATCTTTTCTTCAACAACTTCATCCAATTCATCTACTTCATCGGATTCGTCTACTTCAATCTCGTCTAACTTGTCGTCCGTCTCCACTAACTCTACAGAATCCTCCTCATTCAAATCTTCTTTGTTCTCTAGATCTTCATCCGCCATACTTCAATCCTCCAAACACAATTACATGTTGTCTATTTTGAAAATAATACCAGTAAAACATCCCACGAGTCGAGTTATGTTCTATATTAGGAAGGACACACTATGAACGATTCGAAGCTTCACATCAAGGTAAATGAAGTCTTTGCCACATAGACACCACTTTCCGTCCATTACGATCCTGTTCAGACCCATCCCAGATCGCAAATGCCACGAGGATTGGTTGATCGTTCATAAATTGTTTATCCCATTTATTCAGAGAATCCAAAGTTCTATAAAGAACCACTGACCAATGTCCATCTTTCCAAACACCTTTTCCTAATACATTTTGTTTTGTACGAGGTTGAGGCGTGAGGGTACCAAAACCCTCCGCGTTCAGTTCCTCAACTGGATTATCTCTAAATGGATTGAGAGCATCGACCGGATTAACTTCCCCGCCGAAGATCATTGCATCAAGATCTATGCCCTTGGTGGCATATTCAATCTTTTCTTTGGTCTCAATTTCCGTCTGCCAGTCAGCACGCCATTGCCAGATATTGACTACCTTACCCCGGTTACCCATCCCAAAAAATGGTTCATTGTGCCCGTGCGTATGAAGTAATACATCACCCAGTGCAAATTGAACTGCTACCGCATCTTTAAAATCTTGGTGACGGCTAGATGTACGATCTGGGATAGGGTCAGGCCACTCCAATCGAAAAGCAACCGCATCTTCATTCAAGGCTGACCGAATTTTGATATGACTAATTGGCAATTTTCTTGTGTTGAGTGGAAGAAGCCTCACTACTTTTTCGGGAATATTTTTCCACAAGTCGTGATGCGGGTCGAGAATAAACTCGTCATTAACCTTAATGGAGTGGAGATCAATTTCATATCCCGAATCCTTCACGCGACTGATGTCAACTTTAGATTGAAGGAAAGCAGTCAGATCCCAACGTTCTTCTTCTGTCAAATGACCATAGTTTTTCATGGGGGTACCATCTATTCCTGTAGTCAATGTTGTATAAATATCTTTCGGTTCATAGCCAAATTTATAAGCATTGGGATTGGTAAGGTCGTATACAAAAACTCGATGGTCCCATATATCAAAAAGATCTTCGGCCTCTTGACCATCACCTTTCAGATCAGTTCCATGACAGCCCTGACACTGCATTCCCAGATAGAGTTTTTCCCCAGCCGCTATCGACTCGGTATTAGAGGAAGGAACTGTTCCAAAATCAATAGCAGGCCGTGCAGTTTCATTTTTAAATCGTTCCGAAAAACTCTTTATATACTCAACAACGGACCATGTTTCTTCTTCACTTAGAGCATTCTTCCAGCCAGGCATAGCCGTTCCAGGAACACCCTTTTGAATGGTTCGAAAGATGTCTTTGTCAAGAGGAAGAGACCCAGGAGGGGTGGTACGATGTTTAAAAATTCCTTTACGAAAATCACGGGGCCAAGGATAAAGGTAGGCTGTCGCTTTACCACCGCCATTGCCATCGGCTCCGTGGCAAAAAGTACACATGTGTTTATAGACCGTTTCGCCCAGGGTAAAGCGATCTGCACCAGGAGCAGCTTGTCCCCCATGGTGGTGCTCCGATATTTCCAGCTCGCTTTCACTCTTGTTATTTGAATGCGCCTCCGCAAATGATCCTGCTGACAAAAAACAGAGAACCAAAGTCCAACAAAAAACTAGTTTACTAGTTAGTATTTTGTAGGGGTGATCCAAGTGTGTATACTTCTTCATTTCCATTCAATCCATCTTCCGAAATATCAACCCAGATATTTCTACAGTTTTTTCGGTTATCGAGACCTTTGCAGTAAAACAAAGGATACTTGCTGGTAAAATAAATCACGGGATTAGAGAAATAAACGGCCTGGTGGTCGAACTCGGCTAACTCTATCGCGCGAGCCATGTCTACTTCTTCGGATGAAGCTTTACGTGAAATCTTTCGAGTGACCATGTAGTCAAGCTTACCGTCCAAGTCAAGGTCGTAGTATGTGGATATAAGACCAGGAATACTCAACACCTCCCAGCCCCTATATGCAGGATCGTTCCAACCTGGTTCCTTTGGAATGTCATCTAGAGTGATTATTTGTATTAAATCTTCTTGTAGAAAACTTTGACTTTCTGACTCAACAACAAATATCAGAAAATGCGCGTGAATAAAAAAAACCATAAACGCAATCGGTGCAAGTCTCATTTTTTTCTCCTCATAATTGTGCAATATCTCATGAAGAAACTACTCGAATTATTCAAGCCTATATAGCAACGCTAACACAGTTCTAGAAGCAATCAACCTCTTAATAAGGATCTTAAAAAATCTCTAAAACATGCTTAGAAAATCAATCGACTAAAAAATATTAAAGGGGCTAGACCCATCTGTTCTTAATGCAAGAGTGAAACAAAAAATGGGCAAACCGCCCACCAAATGGCGATTTGCCCATAAAAATAAAGCAGATAAAACAGGTTACATAATGTCTTCACGGATGTACTTGATAACATCCCATATTTCTTTATCTTTAAGCTTCATTTTGGTCATGCCGGTTCCCTTGGAACCATTTTTAATGATCCAGAACATCTGACCAGCAGAAACTTTCTTCATAGTATCTTTACAGGTAAAGTTACGTGGAGCTTTGGGACTTTTGAATGCAGCACCCAGTTTACCAGTCCCATCACCTTTATCACCATGACACATTTTACACGCCATCGGCTTAGCGGTTTTATGGTAAATCTTTTTACCATTGGATTTATTAGCCTTAGAGGTATTATCTTTTTTAGCAATTGAAGCTGGGGCAGACTTTGTCTTTCTCGGCTGTGGGCACTCGGCCTTTTTCGCAGCATATGCTGAGCTGACCATCGTAAATGTAAAAATTGCGGCAATAAACAAAACTAACTGCTTTTTCATTGAATCCTCTCCTCTTTTTAAAATTTCAAAACTAATAACTCTATAGAACCCGTAACATTCAAAAAAAACGAAAAATAAAAGGCCCTATATCCTGACGTTGCTTCTATGCTATGTAATTTCGCTCGTAAGCGAACAAATATAAAAATTAGTGTCTTAAAAAAATTGCACCCTATAATAATTCAATTAAACTGTCAAGAGAAACACCCTATCGCTTTGGGTTTCTTACACTCTACGATAAAAAAACCTCACCGATTAAAGCTCGCTTTCTGAATACACCCAAGACAAACTACATAAAATTCACCTCCACCCAGTGAAAAAAATAAAATTTGCAAGTTTTTACAAAGAGTTACACTCTTTTTTTTCAAAAATGTAGTTTTTTCTTGCCCACCATATCCTGAAAAGGTTAGGATGCTCATTCCTCTGAATCCAAATTGAGCTTAGGTGGTCTGGTGTTTGTATCATCTTGGAACTCTGCCTTTAAAGATTAGGAAAAGGGACTCCGTTCCTAGATATTCCATTATCAGGCTCCAACTAAAGCATACTAAATTTGACGTATCTGGGGATGACATAAGGATTATTTATTAATGAAAGTAATAACTTGAATTATTTAGAGTCGAATCAGTCTTACGCCTCTAAATATCACACTATATATACCCCATTATCTCCATCCAGAGATATTTTGGGGGATTATCATCAAGGAAATAACGCAAAATGAATAAAAAAAAATCCATCAGCCAACCTATTAACAAAAATGATACCCGCATTGGTGTTAATAAGGCTAAGCTACCAAAATATTTAACTAAACTTGCGCAAATCCCCCAATTGAGTGAAACCGAAAGAAACGATCTAGAAAAAGTCAACGAAGAGTTCGTTTTTAGAACTAATGATTACTATCAATCACTTATAGACTGGAATGACCCAAATGACCCTATCCGACGTATTGTAATGCCAGATGTTCGAGAACTCGATGACTGGGGTCAATTAGATGCCTCTAATGAGGAAAAGTACACTAAAGTAAAGGGTCTAGAACATAAATACACATCTACAGCACTTCTTCTCGTTAACGAGGTTTGCGCCGCCTATTGCAGGTTTTGCTTCCGCAAGCGATTGTTTATGGATGAGAATGATGAGGTCACGAAAGATATTACCGAGGGCCTCGAATATATACGTGAGCATCAAGAGATAACCAATGTCTTGCTGACTGGCGGGGATCCCATGATTATGTCCACCAGCAAACTGGAGCCGATCATCAAACAAATTCGTGAGATCGACCATGTCAAAATCATAAGAATCGGAACCAAGATCCCTGCATTTAACCCACATAAGATTGTTAACGACCCCTCATTGCACAAGATGATTAAAACTTATAGCACTGATGAAAAGAAAATTTATATTATGGCTCATTTTAATCATCCAAGAGAGTTGACTGAAATTGCTGTAAAAGGCCTTAATATGTTGATGCAGTCTGGCGCTATCGTGTTGAACCAGACCCCCCTAATTAAAGGAGTCAATGACGACCCCGAGGTGTTAGCTGAATTGTTCAACCAGTTGTCCTTTATAGGTGTTCCGCCCTATTATGTTTTCCTCTGCCGGCCAACGCTAGGAAATGAGCCTTTTGCTATTCCTGTTGAAGAGGGATATGAAATTTTTGAGAAGGCCCGAAACAAATGCTCTGGACTTGCTAAAAGAGCGCGGTTAGTAATGTCGCATGAGAGTGGTAAGATTGAAATGGTAGGAATGTCAGATGGTCAGGTTTTCTTTAAATATAACCGATCAGTCGACATTCAAAATGATGCAAGCTTTCTTACATTTGAATCAAATCCAGATGCTTATTGGTTCGACGATTACCACGAGTCCGAGGCAGTATTGAAAAACAATTATTCAATTAAAAACCTTATTCTCCAATTGACAAAGGCCATCCGTTAGTTATTCTCAAATTCTACGATCCCTGCATCAGTTTATGGGGTTTTGCATGACTTCACATGTAATACATCCGAATGTATGTCTTAGGAATTTAAAGATACATTAAAGAGGCCTGAGTTTAATTTTCTACAAAGGAGTTTTTATTTTATGGAACGTTTGAGTGGGAAAAACATATTAATGATCATGCCCAAAGATTATTACGATGAGGAAGAACTGGAAATCCCCTATGAGATTTTTAAAAGCGAAGACGCAAACATTATCGTAGCCTCGGGTAAAATGAAGGAGGCTGTGGGAATGAAAACGGGACGGCGTATGCCAGACCGTCTGATTGTAGACTCAATGGAAGGAATTACAGGCGATAGCTATGTGACTGGTGGAACCGGGACAAGACAAATCAAAGCTGTATTTCAAGGAGTGGTCATTGTGGGAGGTTCTGGAGCCCGAAATTATCTCTGGGAAGATAAAATAACACGCCTGCTAATCACTGATCGCTATAAAAGTGGGTTTGTGGTTGGCGCTATAGGTCAGGGCATTGGATGTCTTGCTGAAGCAAACCTAATAGAAGCCTTGGAGGTGCCTGTAGACGAAAGCAAAGCAAAAAAACCATTCCTTAAAATTCTTGAGAAGGGCAAATCTCTTTTAAGCGATCAAGATTTAATCATCCATGAAAGGCTTGTCATCGGGAAAGATAGCTCTGTAGCCGAGGCTTTTGCTCAGGCGATGATTGATGAAGTGGAGAAAATAACTAAAACCAAATAGTTACTTCCGCCTTAGAAAAAAACTTATCACGCCCCCAAGTCCTCCCTCTCTTTTTTGGCTTTGATAATTTTCATCCTAATTTTGATTGC
>JAPYPM010000125.1:4919-6550 GCA_029937635.1 Nitrospinaceae bacterium | reverse complement strand
GGAGTAGTCTTTGCATATTTCCCCTCATTATTAAACAATCAGCCGGGTTTTTTTGACTGGAGCAATTTAAACCTACTTGATAGTAATCATATATTGTTGGTGAGAGAATAAATAACAAACTAGCGTTTTTGGAGGATACTAGTTTGTTGATTTTGAGTAGAATTTTTCCCATTTGTATTATTGCATTCATTCCATCATATTCATTGTTTTGGCAGATTTCTCTAGCTAAATTCTCCAACCTTAATATTTCAATTGCCCAACTCCTAGATAAAAGATTTGTGCAAGAATATCTTGGCAAACTTTTATTGACAACTTTTATACTTTTACCTGAAATCTCAAACCATGGTTTTCCTATTCCAAAAAGATTGTCCTTTCTTGTTTCTTGCATATCGTTGCCAGTAAAAATCACGACCACAACTAAGGCGGGGTTAGTTTTATTGATATGTTTCTTAAGAGTTAGATAGTATTGATCAACGCTATAACCAGGTACAGAAAAATTTAGTACCTGAAATTCTTTCAGCTCTTTTGCTAGGTGATAGGAAAGAGTTTCTTTGTCACCAATCCCAGAACCAAAAGCAACCGAATCACCAACTATAACTATATGCTTTTGATTTGAATCTATTTCTGGAGAACGAAACCCCATAGAGTTTATGGTTGAGGTCCTTCCATTTGTTTTAAAAGAATTGTTTGAGGTTAATACCCAACCTAGTTCGCTGTCATGTTCAGCTCCTTTTGTAGCCCAGTTCGATTTATTTTTAAAAAAAACATAAATCTCACCAAGTAGCACTGACAATATAATTGTAATACTAGAAGATATAAGCAGGAGCAAGATTTCTTTTTTATACTTCATAATCTCCTTATAAATTTTTTGAAAATGACATTTTATTGCAAATATGAATGTGTCAAGTAGAATTAAAAAATATTTATTGGATATAGAAAATCTTTGGGCTTCTATGACTAAAGTTTCTCTTTAGAAAAAGCCTAATATTTAAAACCAAAAAAGACAGAAAAGTTTAAAAAAAATATTTAAAGACTTCTTCCCGATCTAAATCGAATCCTTTGCACCTGGATTAGAAATCTGACTTTCTATTCTGATGACATACGGAGACAATTAAATAAATGTAGTAAATTGTTTTAAAGTAACAAGATATGTTCTTTTAAGTGCAACCAAGTTTATTTTTAATTTATCAATTTTATCGTTTTTGTGTCAGAGCTTTCTAAGGTTTTATTTTTTTCTGTGTAAACAATTACATGAATAGTAAAGTAGTAATTCTGTTAAATAATTTTGCTGCTGGTAGTTCCAATTTAAGAATCCTTTATTTGTAAACGATTTTCTTTAAATTTATTGAATCTAAACCCTATCAAATAAAACTCAAAGCAATATAATTTTTTTGAATGAGTAAGTTAATGGATTTTTTGAGTCTCGTTTAATAAATTTATGTTATCTAGTTGTCAAATGTTAGCACTCACTAAAAGAAAAAATGATAAATTAAAGGAGGTCCTTGCCTCCGAATAGCATTCGTAATTAGTTTTATGTATGGGTTAGGATAATTATTCGTTGCTTTGTTTAGAACAGATAGCTATAAGAGACACATAGCTCAAACCATCTTATCTCTGTGACATTATTATGG
>JAPYPM010000125.1:0-4819 GCA_029937635.1 Nitrospinaceae bacterium | reverse complement strand
ATAGCTATAAGAGACACATAGCTCAAACCATCTTATCTCTGTGACATTATTATGGCTCAATTATTAAATAAAATGCTAATTATGCTAGAAAAAGAGCTTATTAAAAATAGATTGATTAATAAGTTAAACTTTAATCTAGGACTTATTCCAAAAATAATAATGTTTTTATTTATATTGCCAATTTATGGGTTAGTAAGATTACCTGTTTTATATTCTTGTGTATTTATAGGAATTATTGATCGTATACGTTTGATGTTCTATAGAATTAGATACTTCCGAAACTTTTACGAATATCAAAAAATAGTTAAACAAATTAATCAAAAGTTAAAATGGTCCCACACTTGGAAATCAATAATGTGGAATTATCTTAATTACCATCAAACGATTATTGAATTTTTCTCGGAAAAGAATGAAAAACGGAAGTTGGTTTTATTTTCGCCAAACCAATTTTCCACTTATAGATACGAAACTATTTTTACGAAAGAGCCAGATACCATACAGTGGATAAAAAGTTGTGGTTCTGATGATGCATTATTTATAGATATTGGTGCAAATATAGGAATATATACATTATTTTATTTGTCTTATTATTCAGGTAAAGCTATTGCTGTTGAACCAGGATTTGAGCATTTGACACTTTTAAGTAGAAATCTAAGTGCTAATAATCTTTCAAATAGATGCACTATAATTCCACTACCTATTAAATCTAATCAAGAAATGACTAGGATAAATTTTAATCTTTAAGATGGCCCAGGTCCGGCTTCTAGAAGTAAGGGGTGGAATATTGCCAATCCAAGAGATTCATTCTACTGTACTAGCACACTTAACCTTTCAACTTTATTAGCAAATAGTAACCTTGTTTCGGAGAATATCTTACAAAGTCTTGTTGTTAAAATAGAAGTTGATGGCCCAGAAATCGAAGTATTTAGTGGAATATGTGAATTTTTTGGAACTTTTAGAATAGTTAACTTGATGATGGAAGTTCACAGAGAGAGATATGCTGAACTGTCTAAAGTATTATTAGATAATGGGTTTATAAGAGATCACAAGTACGGCATGATAGATGGCTGTAACACTTTTTGGGGAAAAGTTAATTAGACGACGCTACATCAACTTTAAAGACGGTTTTATTGGGTTTTTTTATATAAAGTAATTTGTCTTCTAACGAAGTTCCAGTGGCAATGAACCTCATGACTAATCTTTGTGTATCAACAGTTGCTCCTCCTCGGTGAGCTGCCCTGTCATTAAATACAATCACTCCCGGGATCAACTGAAATAGTGGTATAAAAACTAGAGAGTTCATGCCCTGAAGATAATATATTGTTAGCTGCATTTATGAATTTCATATAGTCCTTCTTTTCTAATCCAAAGAAGGATAATCTTTTTTTCCTGTCCATTTGACTTAGGATATCTTGTGTCCTAGAAATGAGATTCTCAAGGCTGTGGTCCATATCTAAAGATATGAATTTATGAAATATGGCGTTATCCACAGCTCTAGAAAAGCGTGATGAACCAGGGATTAGAGAAAAAGCACCTTTTTTAGATTTTATATCTCTTTTGAAATTTGAGCTTCTTTCTTTTTTAAAAGTGAAAGGATTGGGTTTGAGATAAATGAAAAATTTATAGTTTCGCGAAGCAATTTTTTTTTTGATAGAGTCAGCATGAGATTGAAATGCACCATCTCGATGCCATCCGATCAAGTCGATATCGGATGGCAAAGACAAATATGTATCTGAATTTACTACGCAGTTGTTTATTTGTTGTTTTTGACAAATTACCGATATAATAGGCTTAAGCCCAAAAATCCAAGAAAGGAAGTATGTTACAAAAGCGGGGAAATGAGTGTATTTAGAATTAGTTTTACCTGTTTTTCTGGGTCGTACCTTAATAAAAAAAAGGCAAAGTAAAGATAAGAGCCAAGTAGAAAATATCCCCAAAGAAAAAGTACTATAGTCAGATTCCTCCAATTCTAAGGTTAATTGAGAAGTATCTTTCATTTCTTAGGCCCCCATGTCAATCTCATGTCCAAATTCTTTCGTTGTCTTGGGTTCATACTTAAATCTTTTAGGTGTGGTTCTTGATATGATTTACTTAGCTGTATTGTTTTAAAATTGTTATTCAGTCCATTTGAGTCTTGAACTGAATTAACAACTCCCAATCCCTCTACATCAGGTATAATAAAATTTGTCATAACCACTCCTCATAAATTAGTCCCTTTGTATATGCGTGATCCTTGGCTAATAAATAGTGATTTAGTCCATCTCTTAATACTAAAATTACCGATAGTAGTAGAAATGCCCTCGACAGGACTCGAACCTGTTACCCCCAGATTAGGAATCTGGTGCTCTATCCAGATGAGCTACGAGGGCAGCAATTAATTAAATTACAGTAATATTTTTCAAATTACCCAAGCTTTATAAAAATTGAATTCCCCTCAACTTTAACAGCGTAAATTTTTGTATTTAAAGTTGAATCAATATTACATTCCCCCGTTTTAAGATCAAAGCGGTATCCATGATTAGGGCATTTGATACTGAGGCCATCTAACTTCCCTCTTATCAGTGGAGCAGTCTTTTTGTGTGGGCAAGTATCATTGATTGCGTAATATGTATTTTCTATATTGAATATAGTAATACGTTGGCCATTTATTTCTACTCTCTTCCGTTCTCCAGAAGGTATTTCTCCAGTTTCTGCAACGATTGAGTAGTTTTTCACTTTATTCCTTATGGCTTTTGTTAAATCAAGATAACTCTATTGGAAGGTTTGGATTTTGGCTCCAATCCCACCAGGAACCATCGTAGTTGCGTACTTTAAACCCTAGGTGTCTTAAAACAAAATAGGCCATTGCTGATCTCACGCCGCCTGTGCAATATACAACAACTTCTTTTTCATAAGTAATGTTAAATCTAGTTAAAATATTTAATAGTTCGGTTTTACTTTTCATATGACCACTAGGTAGAAAGAAGTCTGGCCAATATATGTGAACAGCATTAGGAATGTGCCCACCTCGAGGAGAGCCATAGGGCATTGCCCCAAGATACTCATCGAGGGTTCTATTGTCTATTATTGCAAGAGTTTGAGAGTCGAGTCTTTCTAAAATCCATTGTTGTTCAGCAGAGACTTCATCATTTAAGCGAATATCCGCTGCAGTTAAAAGTGGTTTTGCTAATGCCTGCCCCCGGCCAAATTCCATCTTTCCTCCCGATTTTTTCCAATTCTTTAGCCCACCCTCGTAGATAGTAACTTGGTTAAACCCAAATCGCTCAAACATCCAAAAAAAGCGTCCATCAGTACGCCACGGGTCATCAGGATCTCCGTAAATGACAATATGTTTTTTTGGATGAATACCGTAAGAATTAAACTTATCAATAATAAATTTTGGATCTTTAATTAACAATCCTCGAACACCCTTAACTTCTTGAGTGAAATCCTGCCACTTTCCTAAGTGTATTGCTTTTGGAATATGTCCTAGTAGATATTTAATCTTAGAACGGGTATCAATTATTAGCAGGTTGTCTGAAGGAATAGATTTTAAGTTTTTAAAGCCGATGGTCAAGCTTTCACCAAGACTTATAGTGGGTTGAACAAACAGCACAAAAGTCACAACTAATAAGGAAAATATTTTGATTTGGATCATTCTGATTTTTCTTGACAAAATGCTGTTTTCGCTTGTAATATCGTGCATCTTTTTACCTTGTTTTTTGTCTCACACATATTAGTGTTTAGTTGTAAAAGTGATCGAATACTTTTTGGCAGTGCTGTCTTAGCTACTTTTGAACTAGAATATTTTCCTAATTATAGGGCATAAGTCCTAGTATTCCTTCATTGTTTCTTCGGTATACCCAAAAAAATATTCGGAGTGAGAATTTAAAATAACTTTGACACGTTGGTTTTAGATAGTAAGAAAAAATTTAAGAATTAAGGAAATATCGGAGGACTCATGAGTAGTGATCAGGACAAAGAAAAAAGCTCTTCAGAAGAGCATCTAGAAAATATTAAGCAGGAAGAAACTGAAGATACAACAGAATACTATTCTCAAGGTGACTCAAAAGAAACTTTTGACGAAAAGTCTGAATTTAGTAAACCGGTTCCTCAGTTAGAAAAGGCAACAGAAGAAATGAGTTTATTAAAAGCCATTGCTTATTTAGGTTTCGGGTTAGCAACGTTAGCAATTATTTTTATTTTATTTTTTATTCGCGACCTAGACCATCGTGTTGGAGGTGTTGATTCTGCTTTAAATACCCTCGAAGAAAAAATGGCACCACTGAGAAAAGAAGTTAAAGAAGGTCTTGAGCAGGTCAATACAGATATTAATGGTCTAAAAGTTAAAATAGAAGATAGAGATAATAGAGCAGCTGTTATTGAGCTTAAGCGTGCCCTTGTTGCTATTCAGGGTATGGGCTTAAGTAATAGCCCAAAAGTGCAAGACAAATCCAATGAGGTCATTAAAAGTATTCAGGCCCTTTTAGGTGAGTTTGTTGATGGCAAGAGTCCTGAAGTTGGTGTGCCAGTTCAGATTTTTTCTGGTGAAGTAAAAGTTGAAGAAGCTCCCTTGATAGAGTTACCTATCGTTGAATCAGAAACTGAAGAACTTCTCCCTATCGCACAACCAAAAGAGGCTGAATTAGTGACTGAGACGGAATCATTGTCTCTTAATGAGAAAACTACAAATACTGCGGTTGATGCAGAACCATTAAATGGCGAAAAGGATAATGTAGTTAGTGGTGAAGAAGGTGAAGAAGGTGTAGAAGGTGAAGAAGGTGAAGAAGGTGAAGAAGGTGAAGAAGGTGAAGAAGGTGAAGAAGGTGAAGAAGGTGAA